>DATNBU010000019.1 GCA_035571835.1 Candidatus Limnocylindrales bacterium
GCTTCGCGGCCGTAGCTCCGGCCGGCGGAATCCCACTGGAATCCGCGCTGAAACGGGCCGAGGCCAAGCCGGCGGATGACCTCGTCCAGCATTGCGGCTTCGGCCTGGCTGATGGCGCCGTCGGCACGCGCGACGCGGGCAAGCATCTCGACGACGATGATGCGTTCCTGAAGCGCGTACTCGGCCGTGAGCCGCTGACACAGCTCGGCGATCGAAACCTGCGACCCGCGCGCCTGCTGGATGAGCTCTTTCACCCACAGCAGCTTCTCGTCGCTGTAGCCGAGCTCGTGCTGGAAAAAATGCCGGATGGCGGTGACCTCGCGGCGGTCGAGGCTGCCGTCGGCTTCGGCCAGCCGCACCAGCAGCGCGACGAGGATCTCGACGAACCGGTCGTGGCGTTCGCGCGCGAGAGGCAGCGCGCGCCGGCGCAGCCACCACGTGCCGATGGTTCCCGCCAGCAGCGTGGCCGCAAACAGGAAAAGGGCGACGCGCAGAAGTCCCGCGAACAGCGGCGTTCCGCCGAACAGCGCCAGCAGCAGCAGGAAGATGAGGCATCCCGAATTTGGGAATTGGATCACGCGAGCGCGCACTCGAGGGGAGGAGATGGTCGGGGTGAGAGGATTTGAACCTCCGGCTCCTGCGTCCCGAACGCAGTGCTCTACCAGGCTGAGCTACACCCCGCAGCCTCGCAGCCGAGCCAGATAACACGGCACCGGCGGAAACCAAATCTTCGCCTTTTTGCGGGCCCGCGGACGATCGCGAGGTCGATCCCGAAGTCGACTATCCTGCGCGGTGGCACCAGCGCCGGGTGGAAGTTACGCGGCTGCGTTTCCCCGCAGCGCGCGAATCGTGGCGGCATAGTCGCCGCTCTTGAAAACGGCGGAGCCGGCGACGACGACGTCCGCGCCGGCGTCGATCACGAGCTGGACGTTGCCGGTCTTGATGCCGCCGTCGACCTCGAGAATGTAGCCGTACCCGTGCTTCTCGCGCAGCTCGCGCAGCGCGGAGAGCTTCGGCAGCGACACGTCCATGAACGGCTGCGCTCCGAAGCCCGGATTGACGCTCATGACCAGCACCAGCGCCGCGCGCTCGAGGGCCTCGGCGAGCGTTGCGACCGGCGTATCCGGGTTGATCACGATCCCGGGCTTGCCTCCGGCCGCTTCGATGCGGTCGAAGACGCCTCCGATGTCGGAGACGACCTCGCGATGCACGCTCACGTAGTCGGCTCCGTTTTCGATGAAGCGCTCGACGTATTTTTCGGGGTGCTCGATCATCAGGTGCACATCGAGCACGAGGTCGGTCGCACGATCGATCGCACCGACGATGTCGGGCCCGAGCGTCAGGTTCGGGACGAAGTGCCCGTCCATCACGTCGACGTGGATCCAGTCGGCGCCGGCGGCGGTAACCGCGCGGACTTCGTCGGCAAGCCGGCCAAAATCCGCGGAAAGTATCGATGGCGCAACGCGAATCACGCCGCCTTATACGAAGCGACCGGCATGGCGGCAACCGAGCGGCTTGCGCTCGTTCGCGGCGGCTCGGTGAGGCGCAACCGGCAGGGCATGCGCGCACGCAGTTTGCGACGAGCCGTGCGCGCCCTACACTCGGCCGGATGAACGCCGGCAGAGTCGAACATGGTCCGCGCGATTCGGCGGCCCTGCGGCGCCGGATGATGTTTGCCACGGTGAGCCTCGGCGTCGCGCTCGCATGGGTCGTTCTCGAGGTTTCGCTTCGCCTTGCACCCCAGGTGATCTCGCCGCGGCTGCTGATTCTTTTCGAGCCGGGCCTGCGCGCCGAAATTGCCGCGGGAGCATTCCCGCTCGAGAAGGACTACCGGCGCATCGAGCGCGATGACGAGGGACCGCCGCTGTTCGTCGCGAAGCCGGAATCGCCGATCGTGTCGGTGGACAATGCGGCCGGCAACGCGCCGCGCTCGACCGACGAGATCGGCTTCTGCAACCCGCCCGGCAAGTATGCAGCGCGCGATGGCATCGACGTGATCTCCGTCGGCGACTCGTTCACGTGGTGTCACGCACTGCTTCCTGCTCAGACGTGGACTGAGCTGCTCGAGCGACGCACCGGTCTGTCCAGCTTCGATCTCGGGCTCGGAGGTC
Organism: Candidatus Limnocylindrales bacterium; assembly: GCA_035571835.1. Taxonomy (NCBI): domain Bacteria; kingdom Bacillati; phylum Chloroflexota; class Candidatus Limnocylindria; order Candidatus Limnocylindrales; species Candidatus Limnocylindrales bacterium. The sequence continues at coordinate 2,112 of DATNBU010000019.1, forward strand.
TCGGCCCCTACGAATACCTGCAGATCCTGCGCGAGTTCGGGCTCGCGAAGCATCCGCGCGTGGTCATCATGAACGTCTACGGCGGCAACGACCTGCGCGATGCCGTCGAGTACGAACGCTACCGAAGCGCGGTCGAAGCCGGCGGCGCGCTGCCGAGCGAGGGGCCGCAGCCGATCGCACCGGCGCTGGCGGCCAGCGTCGTCGGACGCCACAGCTACGCGCTGAATCTGATCCTCGCGCTGGTGAGCCGTGTGGCGAGCCCGAGTGAGAAGGATCCGGAAAAGGCCGGCGTCGACTTTCACTACTCGATCGACGGAGTGGACGGGCCGATCCCGTTCAATCTCGAGAACCGCGATCGCGATGAAGTCGCCGCCGCACGCCGCTTCGAGCGCGGCGTGGCGACGCCGGAGCTGTGGGCCGGCGCGCTGTCACGCTTCGGTGCGCTTGCCCGCGAGCACGGCTTCCTTGCAGTCGTGAGTTACACGCCTTCGGCGCACACGATCTATTCCGATCACCTGCGGTTCGCGGATCCGACGATCGAGCCGGTGCTGCGAAAGCTCGACGACGCGCAGCGCGCCTGGCTCGCCGGCCATGCCGACGCAGACGGCTACGTGTTCCACGACCTGACCCCGGAGCTTCGAAGCGCCGCGGCGAACCCGCGCCCGTCGAACCTGCTGTACGATCCGACCACGATGCATTTTTCTGCCCGCGGTCATGAGGTCGTAGCCGAAGCATTCGCAGGCTTTCTCGCCGATCGCGGTATTTCGGGAAAGAAATAACCCGGCGGCCGGTGCGGGGGCGTCGGCGTGCGAGTCGTTCCGCAGCGAAGCGAGGACTAAAGCGAGCGCGCCGATGCCCCCGTGCCGGACGCCGCGCACGATCGGAACGCAACGCGCTCGCGTCAGGTCGGCTGCGGTGCCGCCGGCCGAGGCCGGTCGTGGCGCTTCAGTCGCACCGCAAAGAAGCCGTCGATGCCGTGCCGGTGCGGAAAGGTTCGCATGGTTCCACCGGCATCGGCGAGCGCCGCGACGACCGGCGGCAGCGTGGCGGCTCCTTCCTGCTCGAATTCGGGATGCGCCTCGAGAAAATCGCGAACGACATCTTCGTTCTCGGTGCGCGCGATCGTGCACGTCGAGTAGACGAGCCGTCCGCCCTGGCGCACGCGCTGCGAGGCGGCCTCGAGGATCGATCGCTGCCGGCCGGCAAGATCCCGGAGATCCGCGGGCGAGCGGCGCCAGCGGATCTCGGGATGCTGGCGTAACGTGCCGAGACCGGAGCACGGTGCGTCGGCGAGCACGGCATCAAAAGTCCCGGCGATTGCGCCGAGCTCCTCGATCCCGCAATCGAGAAAACGCACTTTCTGCTGGATGCCCGCGTTCTCGAGCGAGATGCGGACGCGCTCGTCGGCGCGCGGCGCGGGGTCGCACGCGACGACGCTTCCACGCAGTCCGACCTTCGCGGCGATCGCCGCGGTCTTTCCGCCGGGCGCCGCGCACGCGTCGAGGATTTTCTCGCCCGGCCGCGGATCGAGCAGCTCGACGACGAGCTGCGACGCTTCGCCCTGAACCACGGTAAGGCCTTCGAACTGCCGGACCGCGCCGCCGACGACGATCGATGTCGACGCATGCGTTCCCGCACGCACCGAAAATCCCGCCGAACGGATGGCCTGCACGGCGGCATCGCGGTTTCCGAGGGCGCGATAGCACGTGGGCGCAGCGTCGTTGTTGGCTTCCATGAGCGCCTCGGCGTCCGTCTCGCCGAGCTCGTCGAGCCACATGCGCACGAGCCAGTCCGGATGCGAGTGCATGACGCCGAGCCGCGTTTCCTCGGGCGCGTCGGGCGCAGGCGCGAGGCCTTCGCGCTGCGCACGCCGCAGCAGCGCGTTGACGAAACCGCGCGCGCTCGCCGCGCGCCGCACCACCAGATCGACGCTCGTCATGACCGCGGCGTGATCGGGAATGCGATCGAGGAACGCCATCTGGAAAAGGCCGAGACGCAACGCGATGAGAACGACCTGGTCGATTTTCTCGATCGGCCGATCGGCCCAGGCCTGGATCGTATGGTCGAGCGTGCGCTGCCGCGCGATCGTGCCGTAGACCAGGATCGTCGCGAGCGCGCGGTCGGCCTCGTTCATGCGCAGCGTGTCGTACGCACGCGCGAGTGCTTCGTCCGACCACTGGCCGCCGTCGACGGCGACGAGCACGTCGGCGGCAAGACGTCGCGGATCAGTCGCCATTGCCCAAAATGCGCGGGCCGGCGGCCTTCAGTCCGCGTTCATAAGCGAGCGCGGACATCGCGCGCTTTCCCTCGGGTTGGACCTGCAGAAGCTCGAGCACGCCGGTGCCGCACGCCACGAGCAGGCCTTCTTCCGAGGCACCGAGGACGGTTCCCGGCGCGGCGTCGTGCGCGGCCCTCGAGAAGCGCGCGTCGAGGATTTTCAGCCGCGCGCCGCGATCGGTCGCGAATGCGCCCGGCTGCGGCGAGAACGCGCGCACGCGCAGCCACAGCGCCTGCGCATCTTCGTTCCAGTGAATCGACGCTTCCTGTTTGCGAAGCGGCGGCGCGAACGTCGCATCGGCATGATGCTGCGGACGCCGGCGGATCGCTGCTCCGTAGTCGGCGAAGCGGTCGATGGTCTCGACCAGAAGCTCGGCCGAAAGCGCCGCCAGCTCGGCGCGAAGCCCGGCGCCGTTCATCGTGGCCGGAATCCGCATCGAGCGCTCGAGAATCACGTCGCCTTCGTCGAGCCCTTCGTTCATCTGCATGATCGTCACGCCGGTCTCGGTCATGCCGGCAAGAAGCGCGCGTTCGATCGGAGCGGCGCCGCGAAGCCTCGGAAGCAGCGACGCATGCGCATTGATGCAGCCGAGGCGCGGCGCCGCGAGCACCGCACGCGGCAGGATGCGCCCATACGCTACGACCACGCCGAGATCGGCGTGAAGCGCCTTGAGCTGCTCCACGAAGCTTTCTTCGCGCGGCGACGCAGGCTCGAGAACCTCGATGCCGGCCGCGATCGCTTCGCGCTTGACCGGTCCGGCTTCGACCTTGTGTCCGCGGCCGCGCGGCTTGTCCGGCCGAGTGACCACGGCCCGCACGCGATGCTTGGTAGTCAGCAGCCGCCGCAGCGAAACCGCCGCGTATTCGGGTGTCCCCATGAAAACCAGATCGAGCGATTTCGTGTCGGAAGAGGTCAGAAAAGCGTGCCCGTGCCGGAGCCGGCCGCTTCGACCAGCTCGGGATTCTCCTTGCGCAGCCTTTTTCGATAGAGCTCACGCTTCAGCCTGGAGACGTGGTCGATGAACAGCGTGCCTTCGAGATGGTCGATCTCGTGCTGCAGGCAGACCGCCTCGAGATCGCTCGCCTCGATCTCGATTTCCTTCTCGTCGAGCGTCCAGCCGCGCACCAGGATTTCCTGCGCGCGCGTCACTTCGGCCGTGTAGTTGACGACGCTCAGGCAGCCTTCTTCCCAGACGATCGAGCCGCGCGACTCGACGATGACCGGGTTGATGATCTTGAGCAGGTTCTTGCCGCGGTTGTCGGGATCGGTGTCGACGACGATCACGCGCTCGAGCACTCCGATCTGCGGCGCCGCGAGCCCGATTCCGTTGGCGATGTACATCGTGTCGACCATGTCGTGCAGCATGCGGGCGACATGTCCGCCGATGTCGCGGACGTCATGCGCCTTCTGCTTGAGCACGCGGCTCGGGTATTTGTGGATCTCGAGAACCGACACGATCCGGTAGTGAACGGGAAATCACGGGGAAGCGCAACAGCCCGATTTTCCGGCCTGTTCGAGGCCGCAGCGGCGCCCCGGCTCAGAACATGTCGACCGGATCGACGTCGACAAGCACGCGAATTCGCGAAGCCCGCGCAGCCTGGGACACCGCGGCGCGGCCACGCGACAGCGCGGCTCGCACGAGCGCAGATCGGGGAGACCGTACGTGCACGTGAAAGCGGTAGCGCTCCTTGATGCGCTCGATCAGGGCCGGCGCAGGGCCCCGCACCTGAATCTCGCCGCTTTCCGTACCAGCCTCCATCATCGCGCGGGCGGCCTGGGCCGAGAGCCGTTCGACCATCTGGCGGTCTTCGCCTTCGAGCCGGAGCATGCCCATGCGCGTGATCGGCGGATAGCCAAGCGTCGTGCGCTCGGCGAGCTCCTCGCGCGCGTAGGCGTCGAAGTCGTGAATCGCCGCAAGCGCGATCGCCGGATGCTCGGGCTGATACGTCTGCACGATCACGTTTCCCTGCTCGGTGCCGCGCCCGGCACGTCCCGCAACCTGCGAGATCAGCTGAAACGTGCGCTCGGCTCCGCGAAAGTCGGGCACCGACAGCGACACGTCCGCCTGCACGACGCCGACGAGCGTGACGCCGGGAACGTCGTGGCCTTTGGCGATCATCTGCGTGCCGAGCAGTACGTCGACCTCGCCGCGCCGCCACGCCGACAGCGTTTCGGCAAGCAGGCCGCGCTGCTCGGTCGCATCGCGGTCGAGCCGCGCAACACGCGCGTCCGGCAGCAGCGTGCGAACCGTCGCCTCGAGCCGCTGCGTGCCGAGTCCCTGCGAGAACATCGCCGTCTTTCCGCAGGACGGGCACGCGGCCGGCATTGCGCGGCGCGCGTCGCAGTGGTGACAGCGAAGCGTGCGGTCGTTCTGATGCACCGTCATCGCGACGCTGCACGAGCCGCATTCGAGCGTCACGCCGCACGCCCAGCACTGCAGTGAACACGCATATCCGCGCCGGTTGAGGAACAGCAGCGTCTGCCCGCCGGCCGCGTAGTTCTCGCGCAGCGCATCGGTAAGCCGCTGGCTGAGGCCGCCGCCCTGCTCGATGTCTTTTCCGCGCAAGTCGACGAGCTCGATGCGCGGAGGCGGACACGGCGTGACGCGCGTCGGCAGCCGCAGATGCCGATAGCGGCCGTCGACGGCGTGCCGCCAGCTTTCGAGCGACGGCGTCGCCGAGCCGAGCACGACCGGGCAGCCTTCGATGCGGCCGCGCATGACGGCCGTGTCGCGGGCGTGATAGCGCACGCCGTCGTCCTGCTTGTACGACCCGTCGTGCTCTTCGTCGACGACGATGAGGCCGAGGCCCGATACCGGCGCGAGCACTGCCGAGCGCGCGCCGACGGCAATCCGGGCCTGGCCGCGCGCGATGCGCCGCCATTCGTCCCAGCGTTCGCCTGGCGTCAGATCGCTGTGCAGCACCGCGACCGCATCGCCGAAGCGCGCGCGAAAGCGCGCGACGACCTGATGGGTCAGTGAAATCTCCGGCACCAGCACGAGCGCGCCCTGCCCTCGCGACAGCGCCTCCTCGATCGTTCGCAGGTAGACCTCGGTTTTGCCGGCCGCGGTCACGCCCTGGAGCAGCAGCGTGGAGAAGCTTCCGGAAGCAGCGATGATCGCATCGACGACGCTCTGCTGGTCGGCGGTAAGCGCCGGCGGCTCGGCATGCTCGACATATTCCTGCGGCGAGCGCATGCGCTCGGCCTTTTCGCTGCGTACGATTCCAGCCTCGACGAGCGCCGCGAGCGACGCCGGCGCCGACGGAAACAGCGCGGTGAGCTCGCTCATCGTCGCGCGGCGCCCGGGCTGGCGCGCGAGATGCTCGAGCAGCGCGCGGCGCTTCGGTGCGCGTGCCAGCAGCGTCTGCTCGAGCGCATCGTCGGGCATGCGCTTGATGATCACCGACGTCTCGTACTGCGTGCGCGTGCGCGGAGAAGTCAGCACGTCGTCGATCGACGCGATGCCGCGGTCGACGAGCGAGCGCAGCGCGCGGTCGATATTCTTGCGGCCGACCGCCTGCGCGATCGAAACCAGCGGCATCGGCCGGTTGGCCTTGGCAAGCAGGGCGACGATTTTCTTCTCGAGATCGTCGCTGATTTCGGGCAGCTCGCCTTCGCGCAGCATCACAGCACGGTGCGAGGTGGTCGTGAGCGCACGTCCGACAGCCAGCGAAAGCGTGTCGCCGATCGGCGACAGGTAGTAGTCGGCCATCCACTCGAGAAGCTCGAGCAATTTCGCCGGTACGATCGGGCTGTCGTCGAGCAGCGAGATCAGCGGCCGGCACACGACGCCGTCGGGCGCTGCGTCGGCTTCGCCGATGACGAGCGCCGTCACGCGCCGCGGCCCGAGCGGCACCACCACGCGCATGCCGGTCCGCACCAGACCGCGCAGCGAATCCGGCACCGCATACGAAAGGCGGGCAAGGCTGGCGACGGCCGGAAGCGGCGTCACATGAACAAAATCTGACACGTACGCCACTCTTACATGACACGCCCGAATGTTCCTCTTCGAGACGGGGCGGACGACGATAAGGGCCACATCTGCTTCGTTGGATTCCGGCTTCGTTCGGTCGACGTAGGGGAAGTACGACTCCCTCACTACGCCGGAATCCGCCTCGCATCTGGACCCTTCTCGTCGCCCGCGCAGGACGCCCTCTTCGAGACTCGGCCCGCGGATAGGGCGCGAGTGATGGAGCTCGATCGATGTCTGTTTTTTGTCGATGGGGAGGCGGCTCATTACAGCGCGGTCGTTGCGTGCGCAGGCGGAACTGCTCGAGACTCGGGCGCATGATTACGTCGCTTCGCACGAGACGCGCGGTCTTCTGGTATCTCGCTCCGGACCGCATCGTCGCCGCAGTCGTTTCGCGGGCGGAGCGGGAGCCGGTGCTGGAAGCGTGCGCGGCGTCGTATGCACCGCCGGTCGCCGGGTCCTGTTTCGCTCCGGGCGTCATCGAGGTCGCGTGGGTGCTGGGATGCGAGCGCGATCCGCACATTGCGGCGCTCGCTGCGCCGTTCTGCCGCGTGGACTCGGCTGCTTCCGGCCAGGCGCCCGTGGACGACGATCTCGAATGCGAGGAAGCCGAAAACGTTGAGCCGAACGCGCGCTATGGAGAGGCGCTTCCGCAGCGAGCCGAGCGCCTGGCAGCAGTAACCGGCGCGCAGGACGGCACGCGGGTCTGGGCTCAGGAAGGAGCGGTCGCGCAGGCGGCGGCAGTCTTCCGGCGGGCGCGGCTTCGCCTGATCGCGCTCGACTGCGAGCCGTGCGTGCTTCTGTCGCTTTCGGCTGCGCTCGGCACCGGCGACGTTCTCGGCGCGCGGCGCCAGCATCTTTCGGCTGTGTCCGTGCTGCCCGAATCCGAAGCGGCCGCGGAAGCGCTCGGCGAGGATCTCGCCGTGCCGGTCGGGCTTGCGGTCTCGTGGTTCGGAGCAGGCCGTGCGCGCTGACCTGCTGGCCGGCGAGCGGCGCGCGCGGCACCTGCGGCGCGCGCTCGTCGGCGTGTGCGGATTGATCGCGTTGAGCGGCGTTCTTGTCCGCAACTTTCACCGGGCGCCGGAGGCCGCGCCTGCTCCATTGCCCGCAAGCAAGCCGGCCGCGGCTGCCGTCCCGGACCGTACGAAGGTCGAAGCGGCGACCGTCGTGACCGCGTCGCAGCCAGCATCGAATCTCAAAACGAGGCCGCTCGCTGCATGGCTCGCCGATGTCGCGCGCGACGCCGACCGCGACCTCGTGATCAGCCCGGATCTGAGAGGCGACCTGACGGCGAGCGAGTCGAAGGATCTCGACTGGAAGGCACGGCTCGAGGCCTACTCGCACGTATTCGGCTTCGATTTCGTAGTGCGCGACGGGCTGATCGAGGTGCGCCGGGCAAGCGCGGGCAGTCACGCGGAGTCTGCTCGCGAAGAAGAGTCCGCTCACGCAACCGAATCAGGCAAAGCCCCGACCGAGAACGCCGCGCCGGCTGCGGGCGCCGCAGCCGCAACGCCGGCGGCCGCACCGCCTCCTCCTCCGCCGCAGACGCGCGTGATGCGTCTTGCATATGCCACAGCCAAGGAAGCGGCGTCGGTCCTCTCCAAGAATGCGACGGGACTCGACGTAACGGCGATGGCCGATCCGTCGTCGAATTCGATCGTGCTCTCCGGACAGCCGAAGGAGCTCGCACGCGTCGCGGCGGTCGTCGGCGAGCTCGACCGGCCGCGAAGGCGCATTCTCCTCGAAGCGAAGATCGTCGAGGTGCTTCGTTCGGCGCGGCTCGATTTCGGCGTCGAATGGAAGCTTACCGGCACGACAGTCGGTGGAGACGTGCGGTTTCCGCCGCCGCAGAGCGACGCCGGCAGCGCCGCGCTGGTGATCGCCACGCACGGCGCCGCCGCGCTAGATGCGAAGATCTCCGCGCTCGAAGCCGGCGGCAAGCTGCACGTGATTTCGCGTCCGAGCGTCGTGATGGTCGAAGGCAGCCCGGCAACGATCGAGAGCGTGCGCATCCTGCGCATACGCCTGCCGAGCAACGGCACGGTCGTCGGCGACGAAGTCTCGACGGGATCGAACGGGCGCGCGACCGAAGACATTCCCGTTGGTGTACGGCTCGAAGTCACGCCGGCGATCCGCGCGGGCGGACGCGTGCTGCTGCGCGTGAAGGCGAAGTCGAGCAGTCTCGGCGCACCGCTGCCGCCCGACAACATTCCGGAAGAGCTCAGCCGCATGGTCGACGCTGAAGTGCTCGTAACCAGCGGCGAGACGGCGGTGCTCGGCGGTCTTTCGCGCGAGGCCGGCTCAAAGAGCGGCGCGGGCGTACCGGGACTGCGCCGCGTTCCAGGGCTCGGCGCACTGTTCGGCAGGAAATCCGATGCGTCCGAGGACGAAGAGCTCCTGGTCCTCGTCACGCCGCGCGTCCTCGACTGACGTTCCTTCCCCGCCCGCCCGTGATACGTTCCGCAGACTCGCCATGCTTCACGTCGTGCTCACAGGCTTCATGGCAAGCGGCAAGACCGCGGTCGGGCGCAGGCTCGCCCGCCGGCTCGGCTTCGATTTCGTCGACACCGACCAGGTGATCGAAGATCACGCCGGCGCAACGGTTTCCGAGATTTTTGCGCGCGAAGGCGAGCCGGCGTTCCGGCGGCTCGAGCGCGAGACGATCGAAGGCCTTGCGCTCGAGCGGCCGACCGTCATTGCGACCGGCGGCGGCACGTTCGTCGATGCGGAAAACCGCGCGACGCTGCATCGGCTCGGTCCGGTCGTCTGCCTCGTGACGTCTCCCGAAGTCATCCTCGAGCGCGTGTCGCGCTCGGACAAGCGGCCGCTTGCGTCTGGTCCCGGTGCGCCCGAACGGCTCGCAAAGCTGTATGAGACACGGCTTCCGTTCTACAGGATGGCCGACGTGATGGTGGAAACCGACGGACTGACGGTCGACCAGGCGGCGGCGCGCGTCGCGGCAGCGATCTCGCCGCGCCTGCGCAGCAGTGCGCGCAGCGAAGCGCAGTGCGACGCGAAACCTCGCCCGCAATCGGACGCCGCGACCACGGCTGAAGCAAAGCCATCCGCCGGCCCGTCCGGCGACAAGGAGCGATCAGCCGGCTCGCCCGCAGAGAAAGAGCGATGACCGTTGCTGCGAACGTAAAGAACGCGCGCGCAACCGTCCGCGTTGAGCTCGCGGAAAGATCGTACGACTGCACGGTCGGCGCCGGCGTTCTCGATGACGTGGGCCGCGTGCTCGCCGCGATGAAACCCACGCGCGTATTTCTCGTCACGAACGAAACGGTCGCTCCGCTCTACGCGGCCGCCGTTCGCGAGAGTCTCGCGGCGGCCGACACACGGCTCGCGGACGAGCTCGTGTCGATCGAGCTCCGTGACGGCGAACGCTACAAGACGATGGCGAGCGTGGAGACGATCTACGACACCGCGCTCGAAGCCGGTATCGATCGCAAAGCCGTCCTGGTTGCGCTCGGCGGCGGCGTCGTCGGCGATCTCACGGCTTTTGCTGCCTCCACAATCCTGCGCGGCGTGCGCTTCGTGATGATCCCGACGACGCTGCTTTCACAGGTCGATTCGAGCGTCGGCGGCAAGACCGGCATGGATCGTCCGCAGGGAAAGAACCTCGTCGGCACGTTCTGGCAGCCGTCGGCCGTGCTGATCGATCCGTCCACGCTGGCGACGCTGCCGGAGCGCGAGCTGCGCGCCGGGCTTGCCGAAGTCGTCAAGACCGGTGCGATCCTCGATGCCGAGCTGTTCGAACGGCTCGAACGCGACGCCGTCGCGCTCGTCGCACGCGATCCCGAGGTGCTGACCGAAGTGATCGCGCGCTGCGTCCGCATCAAGGCCGACGTGGTCGAGCAGGACGAGCGCGAGGAGAAGGGTCTCAGGCGCATTCTCAACTTCGGCCACACGGTCGGGCATGCGATCGAGCAGGTGACCGGCTACGACCGCTTCCTTCACGGCGAAGCGGTCGCAATCGGCATGGGCGTGGCAGCCCGCCTCTCCGAAAAGCGCGGCCTGTGCGCGGCGAGCGACGCGCGCCGCATCGAATCCCTGCTCCACCGGCTCGGGCTCGAGCACGAAGTGCCGTCCGGTCTCGACAGGGAAGCGCTCGTCCGTGCAATCCGTCTCGACAAGAAGGCCGAGCGCGATCGCGTGGCGTACATCGTCTGCGAAGCGATCGGACGCTGCCGCGCGGAGACGCTCGAGGTGGCCGAAATCGCCGCCGCCATATAGAGGCGGCCGGGGCACATCGCATGACCGCACGTAAACCCATCCTCGTGGTCCACGGACCCAACCTCAACATGCTCGGCACGCGCGAGCCGGACGTGTACGGCACCGCTACGCTCGCGGACATCAACGCATCGCTCGAAAAGCTCGCCGGCGAGCTCGGGACGGCGATCGAGACGTTCCAGTCGAACGGCGAGGGCGAGCTCGTGACGCGCATCCAGCAGGCTGCGCGCGAGAACTCGGGAATCCTCATCAATCCGGGTGCGTACACGCATACGAGTGTCGCAATCCGCGACGCGATCGCGGCTGTCGGCATACCCACGGTCGAGTGTCATCTGTCGAACATCCACAAGCGCGAAGAGTTCCGTCACCGTTCGCTCATCGTGGACGTCGCCGTCGGCCAGGTGATGGGCTTCGGTGCCGACAGCTACCTGCTCGGGCTGCGCGCGCTGATCGCCCTTCTCGCTCGATCATGATCGACGCTGCAGATCGGCGCCGGCGCCGTTGATTTGCGCCCCAACTTGCACCAGTAGTCTGCGCCGTTGATTTTGCACGCTTGATTTCCGACGTCTCGACTTCCCAGCTTCGCAGCGCGCTCGGCGAGGAGCTTTCGGCTTATCCGGAGCTGAGCTGGCGCATCCAGGGCCTGACCGGCGGATCGCCGGCCTACGTGCTGTCGCGCATCCTCGAAGGGCTCGGCAGGCCGACCTTGGTGGTCACGCCGAACGAGAAAGCCTCCGAGGAGATGGTCGCCGAGCTTCAGGCTTTCTTCGGCGAGAAAGGCGACGACAGTTTCCTTGCGCGCCGCGTGCATCTGTTCCCGTGCCGCGAGGCGCCACTGCTCGAGATGGTGTCGCCGTCGGTCGACGTCGAAGCGTCGCGCACGTCGACGCTCTATCAGCTGGCACAGAGCAAATCGCCGGTGCTGGTGGCGAGCGTCGATGCGCTCTCGCAATGGGCGATGCCGCCGGACGTGCTTGCTTCGACGTCACTGTATTTCGTCGTCGGCGACGAGCTGCTGCTCGAGCAGCTGGTCCCGAAGCTCGAGGAATCCGGCTATCGCAAAGTCGCGACCGTCGACGAGCAGGGCGAGATCGCCGTGCGAGGCGGCATCATCGATCTGTGGCCTCCGGGATTCGAGTATCCGATCCGCGTCGAGCTCGGCGGCGACGCGATCGATTCGATCCGGCTGTTCGACCCCGGCGACCAGCGCTCGTTCCAGCCGAGCGAGGATCTGGTGGTGCTGCCGTCGGCGCCGGTCGCGCTCGAGCGGCTGGCCGACCCGGAAATCCGCCGTCGCATCGGCGCGCGCTGCGAAGAGCTGCTGCTGCCTTCGTCCGAACGCCGCCGGCTCGATGAGTACCTTGCGACCGGCGTGCATTTCCCCGGCATGGAGCTGCTGGCGCCGTACGCATACGGAAAGCGCACGACGATCGTCGATCATCTGCTGGCGTCGACGCTGATCGTTCTCGTCGATCCGCCGGGAGTCGAGACCGCGGTCGACTCGCTGCACGAATCGCTCGCCGACGCGGCCGAAGCCGCGCGAAGTGCCGGCAGCTTCCATCCCGAAGCGTCGCTGCTGCATCTCGACCGTGCGGAGCTGCACGCGCTGCTTTCGCGCCGGCCGCGCATCGAGCTCGATTTTGCCGAAGCGGTCGAATCGGGCGGCGAGCCAGGACACCGCACGTGGCGCGTCGACGTCGCGGCCAACACGCGCATCACCGCAGCGCGAGTCCACGCGAAGGCCCAGCGCGGCGAGAGCGGATTCGCGCCGGTCGTCGACGCGCTGACGGGCGCGCGCAACGACGGCAACCGCGTGGTGCTGCTCGCGTCGGATCCGACCCAGCTCGGGCGCATCGATCATCTGCTGTCGCTCGCCGGCGTCGAGCACGTGGTGCGCGGGCAGACGTTCGCAAAAGCGATGGCGGGCCACAAGGGATCGATCTGGCTCGTCGAGGGACATCTGCACGAAGGCTTCACGCTGAACGCCGATCATCTTCTGGTCGTCAGCGACGAGGAAATGTTCGGCGAGCGCCGCTCGCGGCCGCGCCGGCGCCGCGCCGGGCGCGCGCGCATGCTGAGCGCGCTGGCCGAGCTCAAGCCCGACGATTACGTCGTGCACGTCGATCACGGAGTCGGCCACTACCGCGGGCTTCGCCACATGAAGGCCGCCGGCATGGAAGGCGACTTCCTGCATATCGAATACGCGGGCGGCGACCGCTACTACCTGCCGGTCGATCGCATCAACCTCGTCGAGAAATACAGCGGTGGCACCGGCGCGGTTCCGCAGCTCGACAAGATCGGCGGGGCGAGCTGGGAGCGGACCAAACGCCGCGCGCGCGACTCGATCCTCGAAATGGCGCGCGAGCTTCTCGACCTCGAAGCGTTCCGTCAGGTCAGCAAGCGTCCGCCGTGGGCGCGCCCGGGCGCGGACTTCGAAGAGTTCGAAGCGCGCTTTCCGTTCGAGGAAACCGAAGGCCAGCTCACCGCGATCCGCGAGATCGTCGAGGACCTTGCGCGCGACCGGCCGATGGACCGCGTCGTCTGCGGCGACGTCGGCTACGGAAAGACCGAAGTTGCCGTGCGCGCCGCGTATCTGGCGGCGATGGCCGGCAAGCAGGTCGCGGTGCTGGTTCCGACCACCGTGCTGGCGCGCCAGCACTTCGAGACGCTGCGCACGCGCTTCGAAGGCTATCCGCTCAAGGTCGAGACGCTGTCGCGGTTTCACAGCAAGGCCGAGAATGCGGCAATCGTAGCCGGCCTTGCCGATGGAACCACCGACGTCGTGATCGGCACGCACCGCCTGCTGCAGAGCGACGTCGAGTTCGCACGCCTCGGCCTGCTGGTGATCGACGAGGAGCACCGCTTCGGCGTCAAGGCGAAGGAGCACCTGAAGAAGCTGCGCCGCGAGGTCGACGTGCTGACGATGACGGCCACGCCGATCCCGCGCACGCTGCAGCTTTCGCTGAGCGGCGTTCGCGACCTCAGCCTGATCGAAACGCCGCCGGTCGACCGGCTTGCGATCCGCACGTACGTGGCGCGCTACGACGAAGGCCTCATCCAGCAGGCGATCCGCCGCGAGCTCGGGCGCAGCGGCCAGGTGTTCTTCGTGCACAACCGCGTCAGCTCGATCGACGTGATGGCGCACCGCATCGTCGAGCTCGTTCCCGGCTGCCGCGTGGGCGTCGGCCACGGGCAGATGGACGAGGACGATCTCGAGCGCGTGATGGTCGATTTCTTCGAGCACAAGGTCGATGTGCTGGTCTGCACGTCGATCATCGAATCGGGGCTCGACATTCCGAACGCGAACACGATCCTGATCGATCGTGCGGATACGTTCGGCCTCGCGCAGCTCTACCAGATCCGCGGCCGCGTCGGTCGTTCGCATCGGCGCGCGTACGCGTACCTTCTGGTTCCGGGCGAGCGCATGACCGAAGACGCGCGCAAGCGCCTTGCCGTGCTGCAGGACCTCGACGACCTCGGCGCGGGCTTTCGGCTGGCCGCGCACGATCTCGAGATCCGCGGCGCCGGCAACCTGCTCGGCAAAGCCCAGTCCGGCCACATCGGTGCGGTCGGTTTCGATATGTTCCTTCGCATGATGGAGGAGGCTACGCAGGAGGTGCGCGGCATCATCCCGCTGGCGCAGGTCGAGCCGGAGATCGAGCTCGGCACCGAAGCGTTCCTGCCCGACTGGTACATTTCCGACATCGGCGAGCGCCTGATGCTCTACAAGCGCCTCGCGGGCGCGCCGGATGCGGACACGGTCAGCTCTCTTCGCGAGGAGCTCGAGGATCGCTTCGGCACGCTTCCGAAAGAAGCGCGCAACTTCGTCCGCATCATGCGCCTGAGGCCTGCGCTCAAGCGTCTTCTTGTAGTCTCGCTCAAGGCCAGCGATAACGTCGTGGCCCTGCGGCTGGACGCCCGCTCGCCGGTATCCCCGGATCTCCTCGTTGCGCTGGCGGCGCGGCAGCCCAAGCGCTACCGGCTGCGGCCCGAAAACGTGCTGATGATGACGACGGTGCCCGGCGGCTGGGACAACCTGGTGGACGATATCGAAAAGCTTCTCGACCGGCTGGAGAAAGGTGACGGAGGATCGACGGATGATCGAACGCAACAGCAGCCTTCGCCGCTCGGCAAGATCGGAAGGATCCGCCGTGCAGCGCGCTGAGAACGCACAGCGTCGCCCGGCGGCTGTCCCGGAGACGACCGCACTTCGTACGCGGCTTGCGCTGACAGCGGCGTCGATCCTGATGGTGTGCGCGGCACCTGCGGCGGCGGCCGAAAGCCCGGCGGCCAAGCCGGTCAAGCCTGCGGTCATCCAGCCGGCAAAACCGGCTGCCACGAAATCGGCGGCGACCAAGCCGGCGAAACCCGCTACTGCGAAAACCGCCAAGGCGAAGTCCCCTGCAGCCAAGCCCGCGAAACCTGGCGCTGCGACGGCGCCCGCCGAAAGCGCCGCTAAGACCGACACCGAGAACACCAATTCCCGATTCCTCGACGGTGTGGTTGCGGTGATCGACGGCGATCCGATCACGCTCCGCGAGCTCAAGCGCTACGGCACCAGCAGCGCGCCGTTTCTGCCGCCCGACGTGCGCGGAAACTACAAGATGCTGCTCGATTCGATGATCGAGCACCGCCTTCTCAAGGCCGAGTTCGAAAAGAACGGCATCGCCGCCGAAAACTCGATGGTCGATCGCTACATCGCCGGCATCCTCCAGGAAACTCATCAGACCCGGCAGACGCTCGAGCTCGACATCGCCAAGGCCGGGCTGTCGTGGAACGACTACTACGAGCGCATGCGGGAAGAAGTCGAGCGCATCCAGCTCGTCAACCTGCAGATCCGTTCGCGCGTCAATGTTCCGGAGGAGGAAGTGCGCGACGTCTGGGAGAACGACCCGAAGTACGTCGAGGACGAAAAACTCGAAGTCGGAGCGATCTTCCTCCCGGTCAAGCTCGGCGAGCCGGCGGACGCGGCGCTCGAGGAGGCCCGCAAGGTCCGCAAGGAAGCCGATCGAAACTTCGAGGCGGCAGCACGCAAATACTCGCAAGGGCCGGCCGCGGCCGAAGGCGGCCATCTCGGCGACTTCAAGCGCGGCACGATGGCGTCGCATTTCGAAAAGGGACTCGCCGGACTGAAGGAAGGCGATGTTTCCGAGCCGATCCAGGGGCCCGGCGGCTACTACATCGTCAAGCTGATCGACATCAAGGTGTCCGGCCGGGTTCCGTTCGAGCAGGTGAAGGAGGAGCTTTCCGACAAGCTCTACGAGCAGCGCCTCCAGGAACGCTACCAGAAGTGGGTCACGACCGATCTGCGCAAGGACCATCGCGTCGAGATCCTCGTCGACGGTCTTGCGCTGATTGCTGCCGACGCCGATGCACGTGCCAGCGAAGCGTCGGCAAAGCCGGCAGCGATTGCCGGCGCAGGAACTGCTTCGGCCGCGACTCCGGCGAATCCTGCAGTCGCCGGCACTGCGAGCGCGAATGCAGCCGTCGGCGGTGCTGCGGTCGCGATGCCCGCGACCAACGCTACGGGCACGGCCGACGCGCCCCGCGAGCCCGCTGCTCCGTGAAGCCGCTCGTCGCCGTCAGTCTCGGCGACCCGGCCGGAATCGGACCCGAGATCGTAGTCGAAGCCGCCACGCGTCCATCGGTGCGACGCGCGTGCCGGCTCGTCGTATACGGTGACGAGGCCGTGATCGCTGCCGCGCGCAAAGCCCGGCGAATCGCAGCCGGCGCAGCGAGCGCGATCGAGCGCATCGAGCCCGTGACCAGCCTGCGTCTTGCGGGAAGTCTGCCGAAACCGGGAAAACGCTGCGGGGAAGCGGCATTCCGCTATCTCGAGGCCGCGGCGCTCGCGACCTCAACGGGACGGGCCGACGCGCTCGCGACCGCGCCGCTGAACAAGTTCTGGCTGCACGAGGCCGGTCACCACTACGACGGACACACCGAGTATCTCGCCGAGCTTGCCGGCATGCCGGCGACGATGATGCTGGCGGGACCGCGGCTGCGCGTCGTGCTGGTGACCACGCATATCTCACTCGCGAAAGTACCGACGGTGCTGACGACCGATCGCATCGTGGCTGCCGGCCGTACGGCGTCCGATCACCTCGCGCGCTTTCATCGCATCGCGAAGCCGCGCCTTGCGGTTGCCGCGCTCAACCCTCACGCCGGTGAGGGCGGACTGTTCGGAGACGAGGAAGCGCGCATCATCGCGCCTGCGGTGCGCAGGCTGCGCGCGGCGCGAGTCGACGCGAGCGGTCCGTTTCCGGCCGACACGCTGTTTGCCGCCGCAGTCTCGGGTGCATACGATGCGGTTCTTTGTATGTATCACGACCAGGCACTGATCCCGCTTAAGCTCGTCGACTTCCGCGAGGCGGTGAACGTCTCGATGGGGCTTCCGTTCCTGCGCACGTCGCCGGATCACGGCACCGCGTACGACCTCGCCGGCAGCGGCCGCGCGAGCGCCGACAGCATGGAAGCGTCGATCCTGCTCGCTGCCGCGATGGCGGCTGGCCGCGGCGCGGCCAGCTCCGCGAAAGGCAGCGGCCACGCGCCCGGCGCGCGAGGTTCCGCTCCACGGCGCGCACGGAAAGCCGTCCCGGCGAAAAGGAAGCCGCGTTGAAGCTCAACCCGCAGATTTTCCGGGAGTACGACATTCGCGGCATTCCGGGCGTCGACTACGACGAGGAGTTCTCTGCGCTTCTCGGCCGCGCGTTCGGCACGATGCTGCGCGAGCGCGGCATTTCGCGCTGCGTCGTCGGACGCGACTGCCGCCTGAGCAGCGCCGCGCAGACCGGTGCGCTCGAGCAGGGGCTTCGCGAAACCGGCATCGACGTGACCGACGTCGGCATGTGCGCGACCCCGCTGCTGTACTTCGCCGTCCATCATCTCGATCTCGCGGCCGGCATCCAGGTGACCGGCAGTCACAATCCGGCCGACCACAACGGCTTCAAGATCGTCGTCGGCAAGTCGACGATCTACGGCGACGACATTCGCGACCTCGCGCGCCGCATCGACCACCGCATCTTCACGTCGGGAAGCGGCAGCGAGGACAAGTTCCAGATCGTTCCGGCCTACTGCGGATTTCTCGCGGAGCATTTCGGCCGCGTCGCCGCGGGCCTCAAGGTGGTCGTCGACAGTGGCAACGGCACGGCGGGTCCGGTCGCTCCGCGCGTGTATCGAAGCATGGGCGCCGAGGTCATCGAGCTCTACAGCGAGCCGGACGGAAACTTTCCCAATCATCACCCGGATCCGACGGTCGAGAAGAATCTTGCCGACCTCATCGCCAAGGTCCGCGAGACGGGCGCCGATCTCGGCGTCGCGTTCGACGGCGATTCCGACCGTGTCGGCGTCGTCGATGCGAAGGGCCGCATCGTCTGGGGCGACGAAATGCTCGTCGTGTTCGCGCGCGACATCCTCGAGCGTCATCCGGGCGCGACGATCGTCTCCGAGGTCAAGTGCTCGCAGCGGCTTTACGACGACATCGCGGCCCGCGGCGGCAACGGCATCATGTGGAAAGCCGGCCACTCGCTGCTCAAGGCCAAGATGCGCGAGACCGGCGCGCTTCTCGGCGGCGAGATGAGCGGCCACCTGTTTTTCGCAGACCGCTACTTCGGCTTCGACGACGGCATCTATGCCGGTGCGCGCATGATCGAGATCCTCGCGCGGACCCGGCGCAGCCTCGAGGACATGCTCTCGGACCTGCCGCGCAGCGTGTCCACTCCAGAGATCCGCGTGCCGTGTCCTGACGAGCAGAAGTTCCGCCTGGCCGACGCTGCGCTGCGGCGTTTCCGCGAGCTCGGCCATGAGATCGTCGACGTCGACGGCGTGCGCGTCGTGTTCGATCACGGCTGGGGCCTGATCCGCGCGTCGAACACGCAGCCGATCCTCGTGCTGCGCTTCGAGGCCACCGACGACGTCTCGCTCGCTCGCTACCGGCGCCTGATCGAAACCGAGCTCGACAAGCTGCGCGAGGATCTACCGGCAGAATGAGCGATTCGATCGTCATTCGGGGTGCGCGCCAGCACAACCTGAAGAACATCGATCTCGAGATTCCCCGCGACCGGTTCGTCGTGATCACCGGATTGTCCGGCTCGGGAAAGTCCTCGCTCGCGTTCGACACGATCTACGCCGAAGGCCAGCGGCGCTACGTCGAATCGCTGTCGGCCTACGCGCGGCAGTTTCTCGAACAGATGGAAAAGCCCGACGTCGATTCGATCGAAGGCCTGTCGCCGGCGATCTCGATCGAGCAGAAGACGACCACGCAGAGCCCGCGCTCGACCGTCGGCACGATGACCGAGGTCTACGATTACCTGCGCCTGCTCTATGCGACCATCGGCAAGCCGCACTGCTGGCAGTGCGGTCGCGAGATCTCGTCGCAGACCGTCGCGCAGATCGCGGCGCGCATCGCAGAGTTTCCGCAGCGCTCCAAGGTCGACGTGCTCGCGCCGGTCGTGCGCGGCCGCAAGGGTGAATACAAGAAAGAGCTCGCGGATCTTCGCAAGCAGGGCTTCCTCCGCGTCCGTGTCGACGGGGTGCTGCGCGATCTCAGCGAAGACGTGCCGCTGGCGCGCACGCAGACGCATACCATCGAAGTCCTCGTCGATCGGCTGGTGCTGCGGCCGGGCGTCGAAAGCCGCCTCGTGGATTCGATCGGCGTCGCGCTGCGCCTTGCCGAACAGAGCATCATCGCGACATGGAATTCTCCGGACGGCGATTCGGGCGAGGAAAATTTCAGCCAGCGCTTCGCGTGCGCGACCTGCGGGATCTCGTTCGCGGAGCTGAGCCCGCGCACGTTCTCGTTCAACAGCCCGCATGGCGCGTGCAAGGAGTGCAACGGGCTCGGCCGCACATCGACGATCGACCCGGAGCGCCTCGTCGTGAAGCCCGACGCGACGATCGAGGACGGAGCGCTCGCCGGCTGGAATCGCCGCCTTGCCGACAAATACGACTGGGCGCTGGCCTCGATCGCGAAAGAAAACGCCACCAGCATTGCGAAGCCGTGGCACGCGCTGCCCGAAGCGGCGCGGCGCACGATCCTGTTTGGCACCGGAGACCGGAAAATCGCGTTCTCGAAAGGCTCGACGCGTGCGTTTGCGGGCGTCGCGGCGCTGCTGACGCGCCGCTACAAGGAATCGGATTCGGAATGGGTGCGCTCCGAGCTCGAGCCGTACATGACCGAGAAGCCGTGCGAGGCATGCGACGGCAAGCGACTGCGCAAGGAGGCGCAGTCGGTGCTCGTCGGCGGCCGCAGCATCGTCGACGTCGTCGAGATGCCGCTCGATGAGGCCGCCGCGTTCCTCGATCACCTGAAGCTTTCCAGGCGCGAGCAGGAAATTTCCAAGCTGGTGCTGCGCGAGATTCTCGAGCGCCTGAGCTTCCTCCAGCACGTCGGCCTGTCTTACCTGACGCTTGCGCGCGCCACGGGATCGCTCTCGGGCGGCGAGAGCCAGCGTATCCGGCTTGCGACGCAGATCGGCGCCGGTCTTACGGGCGTACTGTACGTCCTCGACGAGCCGTCGATCGGGCTGCACCAGCGCGACAACGCGCGCCTGCTGTCGAGCCTGCGTGCACTGACCGACCGCGGCAACACCGTCCTCGTCGTCGAGCACGATGCCGATACGATGCAGGCAGCCGATCATCTGATCGACCTCGGTCCCGGCGCGGCCAAGCTCGGCGGACAGATCGTCGCGCAGGGAACCAGCGCGGAGGTCATGGCCGTCGAGTCGTCGCTGACCGGACGGTTTCTCTCCGGGCGCGAACGCATCGAGCTGCCGGCGAAGCGTCGTTCGGGATCGGGGCAGTCGCTGGTCGTACGCGGCGCGCGCCACCACAACCTGCAGGGCATCGACGTCGCGATCCCGCTCGGATGCCTGACGTGCGTGACCGGCGTATCGGGCTCGGGAAAAAGCTCGCTCGTGATCGACACGCTCTATGCGTCGCTCGCGAGGCGCCTGAACGGTGCCTCGCTCGAAGTCGGCGCGCACGACGCCATCGACGGCATCGAAGCCATCGACAAGGTGATCGACATCGACCAGACGCCGATCGGGCGCACCCCGCGCTCGAATCCGGCCACCTACACCGGGCTTTTTGGCGACATCCGCGACCTGTTCGCGATGACGCCCGAAGCCCGCATGCGCGGCTACGCGGCCGGCCGCTTCTCGTTCAACGTCTCGGGCGGACGCTGCGAGAACTGCGCCGGCGGCGGCATGATCCGTGTCGAGATGCATTTTCTTCCCGACGTCTACGTCGTCTGCGACGCGTGCGGCGGGCGGCGTTACAACCGCGAAACGCTCGAAGTCCGCTACAAGGGCCGAAGCATCGCCGACGTCCTCGACATGACGGTTGCCGATGCGCTCGAGTTCCTGTCGCCGATCCCGTCGGCGAGAAGAAAGCTGGAGACGCTGGCTTCGGTCGGTCTCGATTACGTGCACCTCGGACAGTCGGCGACGACGCTTTCCGGCGGCGAGGCCCAGCGCATCAAGCTCGCCAAGGAGCTCGCCCGCCGCGCGACGGGACGCACGCTGTACATCCTCGACGAGCCCACGACCGGTCTGCATTTCGCCGACGTGCGCCGGCTCGTCGACGTGCTCGGCATGCTCGTCGACGCCGGCAATACCGTCGTGGTGATCGAGCATCACCTCGACGTCGCGAAGGTCGCCGACTGGATCGTCGATCTTGGACCGGAAGGCGGCGGCGGCGGCGGCCGGGTCGTCGTCTGCGGCACGCCGGAGGATGTCGCGCGCTCGGACGAGTCGCACACCGGACGTTTCCTTCGCGATGCGCTCGCCCAGGCGAAGCGGCGCTGAATCGCTGTAGCGGCCCTTGCCGGATGTCGCTGTCGCGCTGCCTGCGGCTGCGGACGACGGCGCGGGCTTGTCACGCCTGCGACTGCCCGGCAGCATCGCGCCGGGGGATTCATCGTGCGCGGACTGCTGATGTGTCTTGCGTTGCTCGTCGGATGGGTCGCGTCTTATGCGTCGGGTGCATGGCCGTGGCTCGGCTACGCGTCGATGACCCGCAGCACGTTCGGCGCCGGTCCGGTTACGATCGTCGGAGAAAACCGGCGCGGCATCGACGTCGGTCTCGAGACGTTCTACTTCGTCAAAGGGCAGGAGATCGTGATCGAGTACGATGCGGAGATCCGCGCCGGGAGCCTGTGGTTCTACGTATACCGTCCGCTGGATGGCGAGCTCGGCGACGGCACCTCGACGCACATCACGGCGAGCGGAAAAGGCGTGTGGACCGTGCCGGTCGAAGTCAGCGATTTCTACCACATCTCGATCGACGGCTCCGTGGTGAAAGGACAAGGCCACGGCTACGACATCTCGTATACCGTAAAGTGGGGAGCACGCAGCGCCGGATAGCCCCCGATCAACATCCCGGTTCCAGCAGACTCGAACGGCCCAATTCGCGTGCATTCGCGAAGGAAACGGGCTGCGAGCCGTCTATTTCGAATCGACTCGGCGAGATTGGGCGATCCAGGGTTGATCGCCCTTGCCGGCGTCCCTATTTTCGACCGGCGGCGGCAACCAGACCGCGTAAAGGATTTCCAGTGAAACGGCGCGTGTACCTCGACCATCATTCGACGACTCCGGTCGATCCGCGAGTCCTCGACGCGATGCTCCCGTGGTTCACGGAGAAATTTGGAAATGCGGCGAGTCGCACGCACGCGTTCGGCTGGGAAGCCGAGGAGGCGGTCGAAAAAGCGCGCGGCCAGATCGCGTCGCTGATCGGCGCAGATTCCAAAGAGATCGTCTTTACCAGCGGAGCCACCGAGTCCGACAACCTCGCGATCAAAGGCGCGCTGCATTTCCATCGCGCGCGCGGCAACCACATCGTCACCGTGGCCACCGAGCACAAGGCGGTACTCGATTCTGCCAAGGCGCTGGTTCGCGACGGGCTCGCCGAAGTGACGACCCTTCGTCCGGATTCCAGAGGCCTCGTCGCGGCAACCGATGTGGCTTCCGCAATCACCGACCGCACGGTGCTGGTGTCGGTGATGCATGCCAACAACGAGATCGGCGTGATCCAGCCGATTGCCGAAATCGCCCGCATCTGCCGCGAACGCGGCGTACTCTTTCACACCGACGCAGCCCAGAGCGTCGGAAAAATACCCGTCGACATGCGTTCGATGCCGGTCGACCTGATGTCGATGTCCGCGCACAAATGTTACGGGCCGAAAGGTGTCGGCGCGCTTTACGTCCGCGCGCGGGCTCCGCGCGTACGTATCACGGCACAGATCGACGGCGGCGGTCACGAGCGCGGCATGCGATCGGGCACACTCAACGTTCCTGCAATCGTCGGGATGGGAACGGCCGCCGCGATTGCCGCCACGGAGATGGCTGCGGAATCCGCACGCGTGCTCGCGCTGCGCGAACGGCTTCGCGCCGCGCTCGTTCGCGGACTCGACCAGATCCAGATCAACGGCGATCTCGAAGCGAGACTGGCAGGCAACCTCAACGTCAGTTTCGCACACGTCGAAGGCGAATCACTGATGCTCGGGCTTCGCGAGATCGCGCTCTCGTCGGGGTCGGCGTGCAGCTCGGCAACGCTCGAGCCGTCGTACGTGTTGCGTGCGATCGGCGTCAGTGACGAAATGGCCCATTCGTCGATCCGGTTCGGCATCGGACGTTTCAATACCGAAGACGAGATCGATTACGCCGCCGAGCGCGTGATTGCCGAAGTGCGCAGGCTTCGCACGCTGTCGCCGTTTTATCGCGAAAGTCCGGTTGCCGCGGCGCGCGGCTCGGAAGGACATCCATGATCACCGTCACCGACAAAGCGGGAACCCGGATCCGCAAGCTCGCAGAGACTTCGCCTACGCCGGTCAGCGGTCTTCGCATCAAGGTCGTCGGCGGCGGCTGTTCGGGTCTGCAGTACAAGATCGAGCTCGACGCCGAGAAGAAGGGCGACAAGGTCTTCGAAGGCGCCGGCGGCGGCCGCGTACTCGTCGACCGCAAAAGCTACCTGTACCTGGTCGATACCGTGGTCGACTACGCCGAGAGCCTTCAGAACGCCGGATTCCAGATCCAGAATCCGAACGTCAAATCGACCTGCGGCTGCGGCGAATCCTTCGTGGTTTGATCGCTGCCATCGGCCCGTTTTTTATGGCCGGGTGCACAAAATCCCTCCGAAGGTCTTGACTCCGTTAGTCGGATCAGCGCACGTGTGTCTTGTTGCTCTGAGGGGAAATCGAACAGCCTGCCTCGAACTTGGAAGCCGACCTTCCAGCAATGGGTGAAGTCGGTTCTGAGATCCGGGTGGAAGCTCCGGTCTGACCGCCGGCGAGGGTCCGGGACTCTTTATCCTCGGGACCCCAATGCTGCCCCAGGGATGCGACACGTTCGAAAAGTGGTTGGGTCATTCATCGGTGGATGAGGACGGGATCGACGAAGGGTCGAATCCCGGTGCGGTTGTGGAGGTTGTAAGATGGAGGAAGCCACTGAGCGTGGAGGTCGGTTCCAGTCCGACGAGCGCCTTCTCGACGTCTTCGATCCGGACATCATTCTTCCTGCGCAGCACTTCGGTGCGATCCAGCGGAAAAAGTTCCCGTCCGGCGAGCATCGCCTGCTGGTCGCGCTGATCCAGGACGCGATCGAATGCGTGCAGAAACACATCCATGCACGCGATGCCAAGCGCCGTCAGCTTTTCCTCGACGCGCAGGGCTGGATCGGATCGGAAGACGACCGCGGGGTCTTCTCGTTCAATAACGTCTGCATGCTTCTCGGCATGAACCCCGACTACGTTCGCCAGGGCCTGCTCGACTGGTGCGAACGATCGAAGGACCTGCCGCGCGCGCAGCGGCGCCGCACCGGACCGGAGCGTCCGACGGCGCGCATCGTGCCTGCGCAGGCGTCCGACACCGGCCTTGCGATGGTCGGCGAAAGCGTCGCCTGACGACACCCTGCGCGGGCCTGACTGCGCAAGACCCGGCGAGACTCGGAAGCACGGTCACGTTAGAACGTGACCGTTGCCCGGGCCTTTTCCGGTACCGGGTCGAGACGGAGCAGGAGCCCGATGATCATCAAGATCGCGCGTCTTAAAGCGGCGGAAGCGTCCGCCGATCTGGTCGCCATCGCCGTGCGCGACGGCAAGGAGCTTGCGGGCGCAGTCGCGGGCCTGCCGAAGGCCGTGCTCGATCGCGCGTCGAAACGCGCGAAGCGGCTCGGATACAAGGGCAAGCCCGGCGCAACGCTGACGATCCAGGCCGACGGACACGATCTCGTGCTGGTCGGTGTCGGCGACGGCAAGACCAGCGAGCAGTGGCGCAGGGCCGGCGCCGCAGTACGTGCGGTCAGCTCGGCCGCACGCCCGGTCAGCGTTGGATTCGCGCTCGACGCCGCCGACCGCGGCATGGATGTCGTATCGGCCGTCATCGAAGGCATGCGGCTGGCCGGATACACCTTCGAAAAATACCGGGCGAAGAAAGACAACGCGTACGCGGGACCGAAGACCGTGACGCTGTCGTCGCCCGCGCTCACCGACAACGCGCGCACGCGCACCGCGATCCGCGAGACCGAGGCCGTTTGCGAAGCCGTCGCAATGGCCCGCGACCTCATCAACGAAGCGCCGAGCGCACTGGTCCCTTCGGACCTTGCGGCTGCGGCACGCTCGATGGCGCGCGGTCGAACGCTGCGCTGCGAAGTCTGGCAGGGCGAACGCCTGCGCCGCGAAAAAATGAACGGGATCATCGGCGTTTCCGCCGGCAGCCGGCATGGCGGAGCGCTGATCAAGCTCGTCTACACGCCGTCGCGCCGCGCCAAGGCTACGGTCGCGATCGTCGGCAAGGGAATCACATTCGATTCCGGCGGGCTGTCGCTCAAGCCGGCCAAGTCGATGGAAACCATGAAGCTCGACATGGCAGGCGCGGCGATGGTGCTCGGCATCATGAAGTGCCTGCCGGTGCTGGCCCCGGCCGTCGAAGTACACGGCTTCATCGCTTCGGCCGAAAACATGACCGGCAGCGGCGCGCAGAAACCCGGCGACGTGATCCGTTTCCGTAACGGCACGACGGCCGAAGTGCTCAACACCGATGCCGAAGGCCGCCTCGTGCTGGCCGATGCGCTGTGCCTCGCGACCGAGCTCGAGCCCGACTGCATCATCGACGCGGCAACACTGACCGGTGCATGCATGGTTGCGCTCGGCACGCGCATCGCGGGAATTCTCGGCAACGACCAGAAGCTCATCGACCGGCTGATCGAATGCGGACGCGAGACCGGCGAATCGCTGTGGCAGCTCCCGCTGGTCGAAGAGTACGAGGACGACATCAAGTCGTCGGTCGCCGACATCCGCAACGTCGGCGGCGGCTACGCCGGCACGATCAGCGCGGCGCTGTTCCTGCGGCACTTCGTCGGCAAGACCAAGTGGGCCCACCTCGACATCGCCGGTCCGGCGTTTGCCGAAAAGAGCATGCAGTACCTGCCGAGAGGCGGAACCGGCTTCGGCATTCGCACGCTGCTCGCGTACCTCGATTCGATCGGCTGAGCCGCGGATTCGAGCGGCGCCGGCAATTCCCGGCGGCGCGCGACGCTAGGATCGCTCCGGAGGCTGCTGCTCGCCGAGGAATTCCCGCCGTACGTAGTCGAGCGCGTCCTGTCTGCTTTGGAGCCTGCCTTCGAGCTGGGCGTCCTCGACCGAGCGCAGCACGGTCTTGAAAAGCGGCCCCGGCTCCATGCCGAGCTCGCGCAGGTCCTCGCCGCGAATCAGCGGCGGCGGTTTCATCTGCTCGTCCGAGAGCTCGGCGAGCGCGCTCTGGCAGAAATTCCAGTGCGTGAGATCGCCGCGCGAAGACAGCGCGTCGATGCGTGCCAGCTCCATGAGCTCGTCGATCCCTTCCTGGCGCAGGAAACGCTTGAGCGTGGACGCTCGCATCTCCGCTGCCGAGCAGTGCCGCAGATGCTGGTCGACCAGGAACGCGACCCGTTCGATGGTCGCGTTGCTGCGACGAAGCCGGCGCAGGATCTGCGTGGACATCTCGGCGCCGTCGCGCGTGTGGCCGTAGAACGTCCTCGAGCCGTCGGGCTTGGTGCCGGCGCAAAGCGGCTTGGCGACGTCATGCAGCAGCACGCCGAATGCGAGCGTCTCGCTGCACCCGGCGGGCAGATGCCCGAGGCACAGCATCGTGTGCACGAAAACGTCTCCCTCGGGGTGATGCTCAGGAGATTGCTCGCATCCCTTGAGCTCGCTGATCTCCGGCAGAACGTGCGCGAGAAGCCCGGTCTGGTCGAGCAGCTCGAACGATTGCCGCGCGCGGCCTTCGGTCAGCATGCGGACGAGCTCGTCCCCGATGCGCTCCGCGGAAACTTTCGTGATCGTGGCGGCGGCGTGGACGACGGCGTCCAGGGTCTCGCGCTCGATCGGGAATCCCAGGCGCGACGAAAACCGCACTGCGCGCAGCAGCCTCAGATGATCCTCCGCGAAGCGATCGCGCGCATTGCCGACGGCGCGAACGATGCCGGCCTCGAGGTCGGCGCGGCCGCCGACGAAATCGAGGATCCGGCCTGCAACGGGGTCCTCGAACATCGCGTTGATCGTGAAATCGCGCCGGCGCGCGTCGGTCTCGATGTCGGTGAACTCGACGGCCACCGGCCGGCGCCCGTCGACGTACTGATCGTCCTTGCGGAACGTCGCGACCTCGAAATGATGCTGTCCGCTCGGCACCAGGACGATGCCGAACTGGCGTCCGATCGGTACCGTGTGCTCGAACAGAGCTTCGACATCTTCGGGGCGAGCAGACGTGGCCACGTCGTAGTCGGTCGGCGCGTATCCGAGAAGCGCGTCGCGAACCGAGCCTCCGGCGAACACGGCGACGTGGCCTGCGGCCTGAAGCCGGCGGACGATGTGTTCCGCCTCGCTGCGCAGCAGGCTCGCGGTTTGCGTCCCGGATCGTGACGGCGAGCTCATCGGCGAATTCCAGCAGTATCGGCGAAATCGGGGACAGACACCGATTTCAGGAAATCGGTGTCTGTCCCCGATTTCCGGCGCACCGACACATCGGCATGCGAAGAGTGCGGCACCGGCGGATGGTCCCACAGCCATCGCGGCAAGGTCAACCTCGCGCCGGACCTTGTGGCACGGCGGGCTCCGGGGCAGGATGCGACGCGATGTCGCAGCGACCAACGAGCTCCCGCGGCAATGTCGTTTCCATTCCGGGCGTGCGGCCGCACGCGCAGGAGGAAGCCGGCGAACCACGCCCGTATTCTCGGCTGCCGTCGGTCGACGCCGTGCTCTCGTCGAACATGGAGCTCGCCGCGTTCTCGCGCAGCAGCGCCGTCGCAGCAGTGCGCGAAGCGATTTCCGTCGAGCGTGAGCGCATCCGTTCGGGAGAATCCGCGGATGTCTGTGATCCCGACGCAATCGCGCTGCGCTCGCTCGAGCTGCTCCGCGCGCGCGCGCGGCCGCGTCTCGGCCGCGTCGTCAACGCCACCGGAATCGTGCTTCATACCAATCTGGGCCGCGCGCGGCTTTCGACTGCGGCGATCGACGCCGTAAGGCTTGCCGCCTGCGGCGAGGTCAATCTCGAATACGACCTCGCGCGCGGAGAGCGCGGAGAGCGCGACGAGCTCGTCGAAGAGCATCTGTGCGACCTGACCGGCGCCGAAGCGGCGACTGTCGTCAACAACAACGCGGCGGCGGTGTTCCTGGTGCTCAACACGCTCGCATCCGGCAAGGATGTGGTCGTATCCCGCGGCGAGCTGGTCGAAATCGGCGGATCGTTTCGCATTCCAGACATCATGGCGGCCAGCGGCGCGCGACTGCGCGAGGTCGGCACCACCAATCGCACGCACCTGTCCGATTACCGGAAAGCGATCGGACCGGACGTGGCGCTTCTCATGAAAGTGCACGCGAGCAACTACCGCATCGTCGGATTCACCTCGTCGGTCGGACTGGACGAGCTTGCCGCGCTTGCGGCCGGGCACCCGGAGATTCACGTGATCGAGGATCTCGGCTCGGGGGCCGTCGTCGACCTGCAGCCGTTCGGTCTTGCCGAAGAACCGCTCATCGGCGAACGCATTCGCGCCGGAGCCGACCTCGTGCTCGCAAGCGGGGACAAGCTGCTCGGCGGGCCTCAGTGCGGAATCATCGCCGGCCGCCGCGAGCTCGTCGACCGGCTGCGCATGAATCCGCTGCGGCGCGCGCTGCGCTGCGACAAGATGACGCTGGCCGCGCTCGAAGCGACGCTGCGAACGTACCGGTTCTCGACGTCACCGCAGCACGACATCCCCGTCCTGCGTTTTCTTGCGCGCTCCGTCGGCGAGCTGCGTGCGATCGGAGAACGAGCGATCGCGCTGCTCGAAGAGAAACTCGCGCCGCGCTTTTCGTTCGAGCTGGTCGCGTCCAGTGCGCGCGCCGGCAGCGGTTCGCAGCCCGATCATCCGATTGCATCGCTTGCGATCGCGGTGCGGGCCGGCGATCTCGACGCGGTTGCGATCGAGCGCATGTTCCGGACCTCCGAACCGCCGATCCTCGGCCGCATCGAGCGCGACGTGTTTCTTCTGGATCTGCGCGTGATCGACGCCCCGGACGATCTCGTTCCGGCCGTTCCCGATGCGCCCGCACGCTGAACCCGCGGCGCCTGCAGCGGCGGGCTCGAGCGCGCCACGCGACGGCGGTTTTCACCGGCCGGTCCTGCGGGCGATCGTCGGAACGGCCGGACACATCGATCACGGCAAGTCGGCGCTGGTGCACGCGTTGACCGGGATCGATACCGACCGCCTGCCGGAAGAGCGCGAGCGCGGGATCTCGATCGAGCTCGGATTCGCGCACCTCGATCTCGACGGAATCGGCCGCGTGGGCATCGTCGACGTGCCCGGGCACGAACGATTCATCCGCCAGATGCTCGCCGGCGCGCACGGCTTCGATCTGGTCCTGATGGTCGTCGCAGCCGACGACGGAGTGATGCCGCAGACCGAGGAACACTTCGACATCGTCCACCTGCTCGGCGTGCGGCGCGCGATCTTCGTCGTCACCAAGATCGATGCGGTCAGTGCGGATCGGGTTCGCGACGTGCGGGGGGAGATCGAAATTCTTGCTGCCGGTACGCCGTTCGAGGATGCGCCGGTCTCGACGGTTTCCGCGCGAACCGGCGAGGGTGTGCAGTCGCTACGCGGCGAAATCGCCGCGGCGCTGGCCGGGCTCGAATCGAAACCGGAGCACGGAATCCTGCGGATTCCGGTCGACCGCGTGTTCGTTCGCAAAGGACACGGCGTCATCGTCACGGGCACCGCCATTGCAGGCCGTGTCGAGGTCGGCGACGAAGTGATGCTGCTGCCGGGCGAGCGGCGTTCGCGCGTGCGCGAGATCCAGGTGCACGGCGAACCCGCCGAGTTCGCGACGGCCGGACAGCGGGTTGCGCTCAACCTCGCCGGCCTCGACAAGGACAGCATCGTTCGCGGCGATACCGTCACGGCGGCGGCAACGGCAACCGGCGCGACTTTGGGCGCAGGCCTGGTCACGTCGCGACTCGATGCGCGCATCGAAGTGCGGCCGGCAGCCCGCCGCCCGCTCGCTTCGCACGTGCGGGTACGCGTGCATCACGGAACGCGCGAAACTCCGGCCCGGCTGATCTGGCTCGACGGAGTTGCCGAGGTCGCGCCGCGCAGCAGCGGCTTTGCGCAGCTCGCGCTCGCAGTACCGCTGGTGGCCGCTGCAGGCGACCGTTTCATCATTCGCGACGAGACCGCGAGCCGCACGCTCGGCGGCGGCGTAGTGCTGGTCGCACACGCCGAAAAACACCGGAAGTCGCGCGGCAGCGTGCGCCCGGACCTCGAAAGGCTCGAGCACGGCGAGGACGCGACGCGGCTTCATGCACTGCTGACGATGGCATCCGGTCTCGGCCTTGCGCCGCGCGAAGCTGCGCTCGCTGCCGGCATGGCCGAGTCCGATCTGCTGGGCGCGGTCGCAAGCGATCCGGCGCTTTCGGCGCTGCCCGACGAACGCTCGCCGGAGCTCGTCGTCACGACCGAGCGTCTGGAGCGCACGCTGTCGGATCTCGCCGCCATGGTGGTCGGATTCGAACGCGATCACCCGAGCGTCGCCGGAGTCGACGTCGAGCACCTTCGTGGAATGGTGCGACCCGCCGTCGATTCGCGAACCTTCCGACTGCTCGTCGATCGCCTGCTTGCCGGCGGGCGTCTGCGCCGCAGTGGAAACGTGGTTCGCTCCCCGGCCCATGCGCCGGCGCTCAGCGGCGCCGACGATGCGATTGCGGCGCGGTTTCTTTCGCTCGTCGAAACCGCGGGCGTCAGTCCGCCGACGATCAAGGAAGGGGCCGACGCGCTCGGCATCCCCATCGATCGCGCGCGAAAGGTCGCCGGTGTGCTTGCGCTGCGAGGTCAGCTCGTGAAGATTTCCGCAGACATGTTCTATTCGGCTGCCGCGCTCGACGACATTCGTGACCGGCTTTCCCGCTATCTGGAAGGTGCGGGCGAGATCTCGCCGGCCGGGTTTCGCGATCTCATTGCCGCGTCGCGCAAGTACTGTATACCGCTGCTCGACTGGTTCGATCGCTCGGGGATGACGATTCGAGTCGGCGACGTGCGAAAGCTCCGGCGAAGCTGATCCGGCGAGGAAGAGATGGCCACAAGCAAGAAGACCCGTGCGGCCGCATCCCGCGACAAGTCGCCGGCAAAGAAGAAAGCCGCGCGAACGAAGGCGGCGGCTCCGTCGGCGCGCATACGCCTGACCCAGCACGTGAGCTCCGGCGGATGCGCGTGCAAGCTCGGGCCGGCCGATCTTCGCAGCGTGCTCGGCAAGCTTCCGAAGAACAAGCATCCGGATGTCCTGGTCGGCAACGAGACCTGCGACGACGCGGGTGTGTTCCGCTTCGTGCCCGGCAAGGCGCTCGTCAGCACCGTCGATTTTTTTCCGCCGATGGTCG
>DATNBU010000020.1 GCA_035571835.1 Candidatus Limnocylindrales bacterium
GCTCGAACATCGGCGTGCAGACGCCGTGGAACATGTAGCTGGTGGAATTGATCGTCGGCGGCGACGCGTCCTGATTGCACAGCAGCTCGACGCGAACGTCGGTGTTGTCCGAGCCGCCCGCCGTGGCCGTGAATGCGTAATTGCGCCCGCGGCCGAGCACGACGTACGGCGAGCCGATCGGTGCAACGCCGCGGGTCTTGAAGCCGCCGCCGTTGACGCTGAACTCATAGAGCAGCTCGGGCACCAGGTACGAGGTCTGCGGTCCGCCGACCAGAATGGGATGACCACCGACGGCGTTCTCGCCCGTGACCGCGACGAAGTTGCTCATCGACGGAGGGCCGCTTGCACGCACGAACGAGCTGACCGTTCCGGTTGCAGCGCTCGACATGCCCGCCGGCAGCGGGCCGAGCACCTCGACGGCATCGTGGCCGACGACCGAGCCCGTATCGGGGATCGCCACCGCGTTGTCATCGACCGGGCCCTGGATCAGGTACGGGAACGAAAGGTCGGTCGTTACCGGCGCATCGGGCTCTTCGGCGCTGCGAAGATCGCGCCACAGCGATTCGCCCGGGCCGGCGCCGAGATTGGTCTGGAGCTTGGCGAGAAACGCCGCGTTGTTGTGCTCGTTGCCGCCGCCGGCACCGAACAGGAATTCGAGGAACACGGCGATCGACAGCACGTCGGTCTTCGTGAAGAACGGGATCGGGTCGATGCCGAGCCCGTAGTACTCGACCGGCTCGGCGATCTGACCGTTGTTCACCTTGGCGATGAACGAGTTGATGCCCTCGACGAACATCGTGATGTCGCGGTCCACGCGCTTGGCGGCGCCGCCACCGGTCGCGAGCTGGTTGTCGTACTGCTGCTGGAAATCGGCTTCGTCGTAGCCGGCGAACGCGTACACCTCACGATCCTGCTCGATCAGCGCCGGGTCGTAGCCGACGAGCTCGGAGATGCGGCCGCGTCCCGCGTGGCGGGCGACGTCCATCGAGAAGAGCCGGTCCGCTGCCGACGCCCAGCCGACGCCGAACATTGCAGCGTCGCGGCTCTTTGCCTGGATGTTCGGTACGCCGAAGTCATCGCGCGTGATCGAAAGCCCGATGAAGCTCGGCACCGGCGCATCGGGAGGATTGCCCGACAGGCCGATCGGTGCAGGCTTGAAGTAGTTGGTGAGCTGGGCCTCCGTGATTCCCGGCGCCGCGTAGGTCAGCGCCGCATAGAGCGGGCTCTGGTCGTCGAAGTTCGCCGGAAGCGTTCCGTCGTCGAAGTACGGCAGGGACTCGCCGACGGTCATGTAACCGTTGTTGCCCGGCGGCAGGATGTTGAGGAACAGCGATTCGTCGGCTGCCCCGGCGCGAAGCGGGGAACAAAAGATGCCGCCGGCAAGCAGCAGCACGGCGAAGGCATGCCGCGAAGCGGCGGAGATCGGTCGTATGTTCACGTTGGTCCCTCCCAGGAACGGTAAGCGGTTATACGACGCCCGCCCCGTTATCCCAACGGTGTTTCGGCCTGCGTCAATCGGCCATCCAGTTCCCATGGAACCCGAACGGGACCCGGCAGGGGAGATGGATGGTCGCGACCGGCTGCGCGGCGAACCGCTGCGCGTCAAGAATGACGAGATCCGAGCGGTCTCGCGTGGCATCGTAGACGAACGACAGCAGCCAGCCGCCGTCTTCTTCGCGCGACGACGGATCGGGCGCGAACGCCGCTTCGCCCGGATAACGGCCGGGTCCGAAATCGTGCTCGCTCG
Organism: Candidatus Limnocylindrales bacterium; assembly: GCA_035571835.1. Classification (NCBI taxonomy): domain Bacteria; kingdom Bacillati; phylum Chloroflexota; class Candidatus Limnocylindria; order Candidatus Limnocylindrales; species Candidatus Limnocylindrales bacterium. The sequence continues at coordinate 1,748 of DATNBU010000020.1, forward strand.
TCGAGCCGCTGACGAGGTCATACTTGAGAAGCGACGTCGCCTCGTCGTCCTTCGACGACAGGTTGCGCACCGCGTATCCGTAGCGATGCCTGCGCCCGCAGAGACGGTCGTCGATGCGGGGGAACTCGATCGGCCGGTCGTCGATCGGCGTCTCGGTTGCTGTGCCGCTCGCGAGATCGAGCTCCCAGCGGTGCAGCGACGCGAGATCGAATTTCGCGGTGCCGGCCCGCCACAGCTCCGGATAGCGCGCGACTTCGACGGTGATGCGGCCCGCGTCCTCGTACGCGTTCAGCGGATGGAAAACATAGCACGGGTCCACGTTGAACCAGCGCACCGAGCCGGTT
>DATNBU010000021.1 GCA_035571835.1 Candidatus Limnocylindrales bacterium
AACGCTCGCGGCGCGCGGCATCGATTACCGCGGCGTGCTTTACGCCGGAATCATGCTGACCGCTTCCGGTCCGAAAGTACTCGAGTACAACGTGCGGTTTGGCGATCCCGAATGCCAGGCGCTGATGATGCGCCTCGATTCGAGCCTGCTCGACCTCGTCGATGCGACGATCGACCGCACGCTCGCGAGCCATCGCCTGGAGTGGAAGAACGGATCGTCGGTCTGCGTCGTGATGACGGCAGCGGGCTATCCCGGTCACATCCGCAAAGGCGACCGCATCGACGGCATCGACGATGCCGCGCGAACGGCCGGTGCACAGATCTTTCACGCCGGCACCGAGCGCGATGCGTCGGGTCATTGGATCACGGCCGGAGGCCGTGTGTTCGGCGTGTGCGCGACCGGCGAGCGCGTTGCGGATGCAGCGGCCGCGGCATACGCCGCCGTCGATCGCATTCACTGGAACGGAGCGCACTGCCGCCGCGACATCGCGTGGCGCGCAATCGAGCGCGAACAAAGCCAGCGCCAGACAGCGAACGCGACCAGCGCGAGCGCCAAATAGCGAACGCGACCAGCGCGAGCGCCAAACAGGAGAGAGAACCGCATGACCGCAAAAGCCGCGAAGCCTTCCGCAAAAGCTGCCGCAAAAGCCCCGAAGCCGGCTGCAAAACCCGCTGCGAAAGCCGCCCGGACGAAAGCGGCCCAGCCGCTCGTCGGCATCCTGATGGGAAGCTCGAGCGATCTCGACGTGATGAACGAGGCCGCGAAGATTCTCGAAGAGCTCGGCATTGCGCACGAAGTCGTCGTCACGTCGGCGCACCGGTCTCCGCGCAAGACCGCCGACTACGCGGCAAGCGCCGCCGACCGCGGCCTGAAGGTCCTGATCGTGGCGGCCGGTCTCGCGGCGCACCTGGCCGGTGCAGTGGCGGCGGCAACCACGCTTCCCGTGCTCGGCGTCCCGCTCGACTCCGGATCACTGCGCGGGATGGACGCGCTGCTGTCCACGGTGATGATGCCCGCCGGTGTACCGGTCGGAACCCTCGCGATCGGGACAGCCGGCTCGCGAAACGCTGCGCTGCTGGCGGCACAGATCCTGGCATTGTCCGACGCGCGCCTCGCTCGCGCGCTCGTCGAGCGCAAGAGAACGATGGCGGATGCGGTGCCCGGACTCGTGCGCAGATGGCCCGGGAACAGCTGACCGTTTCCGATCGCGACATCGACGCTGCGGCGCGCGTGCTCGCCGGCGGCGGGATCGTCGCGTATCCGACCGAGACCGTCTACGGGCTCGCCGTCGACGCGCGCCGCGCGCAAGCGGTAGCGGCGCTGGTCCGTCTCAAGGGCCGCGACGACGGACGCGGGATCTCGCTTCTGGTCCGCGATCTCGACATGGCGATGCCGCTTCTCGACGCGGCGCCGCCCGCGGACGCGTACGCGCTCGTCGACGCGTTCTGGCCCGGTCCGCTGACGATCGTGCTGCCGGCGTCTGCTTCGGTTGCGCCCGCGCTGCGCGGGCCGTCGGGCGGCGTCGGGCTTCGCTGCAGCAGCGATCCGTGGGCTGCGCGGCTCGTCGAGACGTTCGGCGCGCCGCTCACGTCGACGTCCGCCAATCGAAGCGGCGAGCCGCCGGCACGAAGCGCCGATGAAGTGCGCCGTGCATTCGACGGTGCGAGCGGGCTTGCGCTCGTCGTCGACGGCGGCCCGCGAGACTCGACCAGCGCGTCGACCGTAGTTGAGTTTTACGAGGGCCGTGCGACCGTGGTTCGCGCCGGTGCGGTTCGCACCGAGTCGATCGCTTCCATCATCACGCTCGAGCCTGCCTGAGAGGGATCCCGTGGCCAGATTTCGTCCGTTTCGTGCGGTCCGCTATTCCCCGTCGCGTGTCGGCGCGATGGACGGTGTCGTCGCGCCGCCCTACGACGTGATCAGCCCTGCCGAGCGCGATGCGTTCTACGAGGCGAGCCCGTTCAACTGCACGCGCCTCATCCTCAACAAGGAAGGCCACGACTCGGCCGCCGCGCAGTACCGCGCCTGGCAGAGCGATGGCGTGCTGGCGCGTGACGCGGCGCCGGCCTTCTACCTGTACACGCAGGAATTCGAGGCCGGCGGCCCGAGAAGGCGCATCGGCGTGCTCGGCGCGCTCGCGCTCGAACCGTATTCGACCGGCGTCGTGCTGCGGCACGAAAACACGTTCGCCCATCACAAGCGCGACCGGCTCGAGCTCACGCGACGCGTGAAGGCCAATCTGTCGCCGATCTTCTGCGTGTATTCGAAGCCCGGCTTCGTGCCGGAGCCGGATGGCGGATGGTCGGCAACGCCGGATGTCGACCTGATGCACCAGGGCGTGCGTCATCGGCTGTGGGCGGTGCGAAGCGGCGAAGGCGTGCGCGCGATCGAAAAGGCCGTCAGTGACCAGGCGCTGTTCATTGCCGACGGCCATCATCGCTACGAGACGGCGCTCAACTACTGGTACGAAGACGTCTCGGGCGGTGCGGAGCCGCCGACCGGCGACGATTCGCCGGGAGACGAAGAAGCGCCCGCGGCGCACGTGCTCGCGTTTCTCGCCGCGTTCGAGGATCCCGGCATGGTGATCCTTCCGACCCACCGCGAGCTGGTTTCGGCCGGCGGCGCCGATGCGCGCGAGCTCGAGCGTGCGCTTTCCGAAAGTTTCGCGCTCGAGAGCTTTGCGGCCGACGAGGACGGCGCGCGCCGCTTGATCGATGCGCTTTCGAAGGTCGGTCCCGACCGCCATGCGTTCGGCGTTGCGCTTGCCGGCCTGCCGCATGTCCTGCTCGCGACGCGGCCGGTCGCGGCGCATCCGTCGTCGCCGCTCGAGGGTCTCGACGTCAAGGTTCTCCACGACGACATCATCGGCGGCGCGCTTGTGCGTGCGGGCGCCACGGAGCCGAAGCTCGCGTACTCGATCGATGCCGGCGAGATCCTTTCGAGGGTTCGCTCGGGCCAGCTCGAAGGCGCGTTCCTGATGAACGCGACGCGTCCCGAACAGATGGCTGCGGTCTGCCGGGCCGGCGAGCTCATGCCCCACAAGTCGACCTACTTTTATCCGAAGCTTCTGACGGGCCTGGTCTTCCACTCGCTCGAATAGGCTGCACAGCCGGGCGCCAGCATTGGTGTTGGGTTTGCCGTCAGGCAAAGTGGCCGTCCATTGCGGAATTCGAGCTTGGCTGCGCAGCGGCACATCGACATGCGACCGGATGCACACGTTCGCTCCGCGAGGCCTGCGGCGCGGCTGACGTTTGCCGTGCTGCTGCTGGTGCTTTCGTCGTGCGCGGCCCGTCCGCGCTGGCATTCCGACGAGTCGCCGGCCGGCCGGGATACGGCCCGTCTGTTCCGGCCCGAAGGCGCGCTCGGAGCGCCGCGCGACCCGTATGCCGGCGAGATCGCCGAAGTGCCGATGCGCGTCAAGATGCGCCCGTGCTGCGCATTCGGCGCGCAGCTTCGCGTGCGGGTCGGGCCGGTGCCCGTTCCTCTGTACTTCTTCGGCAACATGGTCGATCGCCGCAAGCTGCGGCATCACGTGTACGACAGCGGCAGCTCGACGTTCGGATCGCGCGGCGGCGCGCCGGAGCTGCTGCACAGCGAAGAGAATGGTCTCATCTACAGCTGTCGCGCCGGATTTCTCGACGTCGCGCACATTCGCGACAACGCCGACGCGGCGCTGTACCTGATCACTGCGGTCGCGCGCAATCTCGAGAGCGGAGGGGACATTCCTCTTCCGAGCGAAGGCGCGAAGGTGCACGTGGCGCTGCAGCCGATCGATCCGGCGACGCTTTCGCAGGAAGGCCGCTGGGCGATCGCGATTCCGCTCGGGCAGTGGCTCGCGTTCCAGTCTTCGGTCTGGCACGAGATCGTCACGTGGTTCGGCTGGTCCACGTTCACGCTGTTTCCCGAAAAGGTCTCGTCGTTCTCGCCGGAGGACCTGTACTCGGATCTTCTCGGCGCACGCATCGCAGCCGCGGTCGTGTCGCAGCGAGGCGCGCGCGACGAGTTCGCGTACAACCGCAACATGGACCAGTGGCTCGACCGCTCGCTCGAGCTGGTCGGCTCGGTGCCGGCCAAGACCGCGGAAGAGGCGATGCTGTCGGTCGACGGCCTGTGGTGGGACTCGACAAAACGGATACCGGACGTGTCGCTGGTCCTGCGGCGCAATTTCGACGGCGGTCCGGCCCTTCATCCGTGGCTGGTTCCGGGCTCCCGGATGGGACCGAAGCTGCGCGCGGCGTGCGGCGAGAATCCGTCGCCGATGCCGATCGACAACCCGGACGCAATCGACGGCATCGATTTCGACGGGCAGGCTTCGCTCGTGATCGATCTTCCCGACGAGCTGGCGTCGCGGGAGCCCTTTCGTTCGATCGGCCGCCGGCTGACGCAGAAGGACTTCTCGCGCATCGTCGCGTTCATCCGCGACGAGAACGGAAAGATGTTCGGCCCCGATGCCGACAAGCCCGATGCCGCGGAGCCGCGCTGACCTCGTCCGGGGAAAAGAATCCCCATCCTGCAGCACCCCGGTTGACCGCGGCTCGCATCCCCGACAAGTTCGCGAGCGGCACCGTCATGAATCTCCAAGTGCGCCTCTCCACAATTCTTTTCACGGTAATTCTCGCTTTTGTCGCGCCCTGCCGCGCACAGAGCGAGCCGATCCGGATCCTGGTCCTCAAGGAGCACGGCGTCGGCAGCCCGACGCTCGCGCAGCCGTATCTCGACCGCTTCGTGGCGGCCGCGGCCCAGTACAACCAGTGGGGCGATGCGAAGGGCCAGTACTACACGACGCGCACCGCAGCCGAGCAGTTCATCGAGTCGCAGAAGCCGCATTACGGCATCATCTCGCTGGCGGCCTTCCTCGATTTCCGCATCAAGTACGGCCTCGAAGTGATCGGCAAGGTCGCCGTGTCGCTGGTCGGCGGGCAGCAGTACTTCCTGATCAGCAAGACGGCCAAGGATCTCGCCGGCTGCAAAGGCAAAAAGCTCGCGAGCGATCATACGACCGACAAGCGCTTCATCGAGAAAGTCGTCGCGCGCGGCGAGTTCGTGCTCTCGGACTTCACGCTCGACCCGACGCAGCGACCGCTGCAGACGATCAAGGAGGTCGTCTCCGACGCCGCCGACTGCGCGCTGATCGACGACGCGCAGGCGAGCGAGCTCGCGAAGCTGACGACCGCCAGCGACGTCAAGACGGTATGGTCGAGCCCGAAGCTGCCGCCGATGGTAGTGGCGGCGTTCCCGAGTGCACCGACTGCCGAGCGGCTCGGGTTCCAGAGAAACTTCAACAAAGTCTGCGAATCCGATGCGAAGCCGGCCTGCGCCGAAGTCGGAATCCTGTCGCTCGACATGGCCAGCGCCGCCGATTACGCCTCGGTCGTCGCAGCGTACGGCGGCAACTGACGCGCGAAGCGCGCAAAGGGGCGGCGCCAATGCGATCCACCTTGCCCTCCGAGCATTCTGCAAAACGCCCTGTTCGAAGCGCCGTCGAGATTGCGGCGCTCGCCGTGCTCCTGCTGATGCCGAGCTGCGCGGTGCTGCTGCGGCCGGCCGGCTACGACGCGTTCGAGACGGCGCTCAAGCAGGGGCAGGCGATCGAGATTTACGACACGCTCGAAGCTCTCGTGGCCGAAGGCGACGATACCAAGGCCGATCGAAAGGAAGCGTACCGGAAGATCCGCGACCTGAACGAAGACACGGCGGCGTTCCAGTTTGCGTGGGCCGGGATCACGGGCCGCTACGTGCAGTACAAGGGCCTGCTGGCGGCGAACCTGCTCAAGAGCATCGAGAGCCACGCGCGCCGCAGTCTCGAGCTGGACCCGCACTTCCGCAACGGTGCGGCCAGGCGCATCCTCGGAACGATGTACGTGGCGGCCCCCTCCAACCTCGTCGAGCACGGCGATTCCGAGGTCGGTCTCGACCTGCTCGAGCAGCAGGTGACCGAGTATCCCGACGATCCGGAGAACCACCTGTTTCTGGCCGAGGCATACATCACGCTCAACGACCCGGCACCGGCGGTGCCGCACCTGTGCTACTGCCTTTCGGTCAAGGACACGATGCGCAACGACGAGCAGACCCTGCTCGTCAACCTCTTCTCGGACGCGGGCAAAGTCGAGTGCCCGGGGCCGACGCCGATTCCGACGCCGAAGAAGAAGAAGCTGCTCGGAGTCATCCCGCGCGGCTGATCTGCTTTTTCAGCTCGTCGGGCGGGGATCGGGCTTGGCCCGCAGCAGGATCCACAGCGCGGCCGGCAGCGCGAAGAAGTCGGCAATCATCGACAGCACGAACGCGAGCGCGGCGAGCACGCCGAACTGACGCATCGACGGAAGGTCGGCGAGCCCGAACGCGAGGAAGCCACCGGCATTGATCAGCGTGGCGAAGAAGATCGCGCGCCCGGCGACGACGAACGTGTGGCGCAGCGCGAGCTCGACGCTGCGCTTCGGATCGGCCTCCTGGAAATGCCAGAAGAAATGGATCTGGTCGTTCTCCGACGTGCCGAGGATCGTCGAAGCGATCAGGATCGTCGCGACGTTGAGCGGGACGTCGAACACGCGCATCACGCCGAACATCACGAGGATCGCGAACAGCGACGGGATCATCGCCAGCAGGCGCGCCATGCCGCTGCGGAACACGATCAGGAACGCGAGGAAGATGATCGCGACGGTGATGCGGAAGCTGTCGATCAGTGTCGGCACGAGGCTCTGCGCCATCTTCGCGTTGAGCGCCGACAGTCCGACGATGCTCATTTCGAATTTCGCGAGCGCCGGGTCGCGCTCAGTGGCGGCCTTCCACCGCGCGCGAATCGAGGCGTTCAGGCGCTCGAAGTCCTCGTGCTCGGTCTCATGGCTGACGATGGTGTAGTGCGTCTGCGCGAGCTCGTGCGGCTGCACGAAGCGCTGCAGCATCGGTTCCTTGCCGACCAGGCCTTCGAGGTCGACGCCGAGCGCATCCAGGCCGTCGGCATCTTTTGGCCATTCCTCCGGCTCGCCGCCGATGTAGCGCATGATGCGCAGGATGGTCGTGGGGCCGACGGCGGCGCCGATGTCCGGGTCTTTTTCGAGATCGGCCTGGAAGTGGTCGAGGCCGGCCAGCACATCCGGTTCGGAGACGGAGCCGAGCTCGCCCTTCAGCCAGACCTGCGACACCGAAAGGCCCGGGATCATCGTCCCGAGCCGCTTGGTGTCCTTGTAGAGCTGGTTGGACGGATCCATGTACTCGACCGGATCGGTGAGGATCGGCAGCGGCTTGACGAAGCCGGGAAGGCCGAACAGCGCGACCGCGCCGGCTGCACTCATCGCGAGCGCGGTGCTGACGAGCAGCCAGCGCCAGCGATACGTGAACAGCGGCAGCCATTCGGCAGCGCGCCGGACGCGATCGCCGACGCCATGGCGCTCCTGCTCGGTGGGCGTCGCGAGCTCCTTCTGCAGCGCCGGGAACAGCGTGAAGACGATGACCCACGTCATCATGAGCCCGACGGCCACCCACGAGCCCATCTCGCGGATCGGGCGGATGTTGGAGACCAGCAGCGCGGCGAACCCGACGGCGGTCGCAAAGATCGACGCGGTGCACGCGACGAACTTGTTGTCGAGCGCGAAGAGATGATGCGCGTGCACGTCGCGGCCGGCAGGACAGTCGACGAAGCGCGAATGCAGATAGACGAGCGACGCGGTGGCGGTCACGAGGATCGTCATCGGCACCATCGGCGAGACGATCGTGAAGTTGCCTCCGGTCCACCCGATGTACCCGACCGCCATTGCGAGGTTGACGGCAAGCGTGATGAGGAACGCGAACAGTGTCCGGACCGAACGGTACAGCGACAGGTTCAGCACGATCACGAACGCCGTGAACAGCAGGAAGTACATCGGTGCCGAGCGCTGGGTCTCGTCGAGATAGCGGTTCACGTACGGCTGCCCGAGCCGGTAGAAGCCGGTGAGAGGCGCCGGATCGGCGATGATCGGTGCGACCGCGCGATCGATCGCATCGAGCGTGGCGGAGCGATCGGCCGTGTCCTTGACGTTCAGGATCACGCCGATGGCGAGGAAATGATCGCCGACGAGGCCCTGCTTCCTCAGCAGGTCGGTGCCGGAGACGAATTTGCGAAAGGCTTCGCACTGCTCGGGCGTCGGCTCGAATCCGGCCTTCGCGCGCCGGTACATCGACAGCGCGGAGTTCGAAGTTGCAGCCGGGATGTCCGCGAGCGCACGCTCGACGGCGTCGATTTTGGCAATGGCGCCGGGTGCCAGCGGATCGTCAGCCTCCGCGAGCAGGATCGCGTATTCGCCGGAGCCGAACACTTTCTCGAACTCGCGCGTCGCGATCGCATCCGGATCGTCGGCAACGATCAGGCGGTCGATCGAATTGTCCTGGCCGACGCGCACCGCGTAGTAGACCGAAGGCACGAGCAGGACCGCATAGATCGCAAGGATCAGCCGGCTGCTGCGCAGGATTGCGTCGAACGCGCGCTGGAGGCGGCCGGTGTCGGGGTTGGCGTCGGTCCCAGGAAGACGCCCAGTGTCGTGATTCACGAAGTCTCCGTGTCGGGTGCGGCTGGATTGCACGAGCGCGGCCAGACGCCCGGGCTCCGTGTGGCTACCGCGTGTAGCACGATATCGATGAGATGCGCACTGTCACGCGCGGCTCGAGCTCCATGATCGTACTGCCGGGTGGGCTCAGGCGGGTGCCGCAGCCCGTAGCGCGTCCGTGAGGGTCGCCGTGATCGCGAGGTTCGGATGATGACCGCCGAAGCTCATGCGATCGAGGAGGCCGGCTGCCGCCGGTTGCAACTCGGTGATGACGACGCGGGTCCCGAGCGCTGCCGAGCGGCGTACGAATTCGCGCAGTGCGCTCTCGCCGCTGGTGTCGACCAGTGGAACCTCGCGCATGCGCAGCACGAAAACCGCCGGGGGCTGGTGCGCGGTGGCTTCGAGAAGATCGAGGAGGCGGCCCGACGCACCGAAAAACAGCGGCCCGCGCAGCTCGAATACCTCTACGCCGGGAGGCAGGTCCTCGCGGGCCACTGCGCCGATCTCGTCGTCGTCGTCGCCGTTTTCTTCGAACAGAACCGGTCCGCCTTCGACCGCCACGGCTTCCGCCATGCGATGCATGAACAACACCGACGCGAGCACGACGCCGACCTCGATCGCAACAGTCAGGTCGACGAGCACCGTGAGGCCGAACGTCAGCAGCAGGACCATGCGGTCTCCCGGCGGTGCGCCGAGCAGCCGGCGAAAGCGATGAAGCTCGCTCATGTTCCACGCGACCACGACGAGGACGGCCGCAAGGCACGCCAGTGGCACGTAAATCATCACCGGTGCGAGCGTCAGCATGAAGAGAAGGATGAACAGCGCGTGGAGCATGCCGGCAACCGGCGAGCGCGCACCGGAACGAACGTTCGTTGCGGTGCGCGCGATCGCGCCCGTCGCCGGAATTCCACCGAAGAACGCCGACGCCATGTTCGCGACGCCCTGGGCGACGAGCTCGCAGTTGGAACGGTGACGGCGTCCGGTCATGCCGTCGGCAACGACGGCCGAAAGCAGCGATTCGACGCCGGCAAGAAATGCGATCGTGAGCGCGCTCGGCATCAGATCGCGGATCCGTGCGATGGAAATGGCCGGCACGTGCGGCATCGGCAGCCCGGCGGCGATCGCGCCGAAGCGGGATCCGATCGTATCGACGGGAAGGCCGAAGACCGCCACGGCCACCGAACCTGCGATCACGGTCGCAAGGAAAGATGGAAAGCGCGGCCGGTAGCGCCTCGAGAAGAGGATCAGCGCGACGGCAACGACCGACACCGCGACGCTCCACGGATTGACCGACATGCGTGCCGACCAGAACGCCGACCACTTCTCGAGGAAGTCGGCGGGCACCTCGGTCATGCGAAGTCCGAACAGGTCGCGCACCTGGCTCGAGAAGATGATGACGGCGATCCCCGTCGTGAAACCGGTGACGACCGGATCGGGAATGTACTTGATCCACGTCCCCAGCCGCGCAAAGCCGGCGATCACCAGCAGCACGCCCGCGAGCAGCGTCGCCAGCACGAGGCCGTCGAAGCCATGCTTCGCAATCACGTTGAACACGACGACGACGAACGCGCCGGTCGGCCCGCCGATCTGCACGCGGCTTCCGCCGAGCGCGGAAATCAGGAAGCCGGCCACCACGGCGGTAAGCAGTCCCTTGTCCGGTGTGGTTCCCGACGCGATGCCGAGGGCCATCGCAAGCGGCAGCGCGATGATCGCAACCGTCAGGCCGGCAAGACAGTCGGCGCGAAAGTCCGCCGGCGAGTAGCCCTCGCCGAGGACGGTCACGAGCTTGGGAGTAAACGGTCGCCAACGCGACGCAGGCATCGGGCTGGCTATACGCCGCCGACGGGCAGGTCCAATTCGTCAGGTGTGCGGGCTGATTGCCCGCGAAAGACGCGCTTATTCGACGTCTTCGCCGAAATGGGCGCGCGCGATGCGGGCCTTGAGGTACTCGAGGGTTCCGAGATCTTCGATGATGTCGCCGCCGGTATCGTAAAAGAAGATCTCGCCGTCCTTGTTGCGACCGACGGCCACGAGCCATTCGAGCTCGTCGCGATCTTCCAGAAGGTAGTTGATGGCCTGCGAGACGCCCTTGCCGGGAATGATCGTGATCTTGGTTCGGGGGCCGGTCGCAGTCTTGGCAGCGGGTGTCTTCTTCTTCATCTCGGGCCCCCGTTCTCGTCGGGGTCGAGCCTAAGAGCAGGTCCGCATCATGTCAATTCCAGTGTGCATACTGTTTCGACGTGGAAGGTCTGGGGAAAAAGATCGATCGGCGCGACGCGTCCGATGCGGTATCCGGCGTCAATGAAAACGCGCGTGTCACGCGCCAGGGTCGCAGGATTGCAAGAAACATAGACCACGCGAGGGGCGCGCAGTGCGGCCGCTGTCCCGGCTGTCTCACGAAGTCCGCTGCGCGGTGGATCGACGAGCAGGACGTCGACCGGCCCTGTTGCCGTTCTCAGCCACTCCTCGGCCCGGGCGGCAGCAAAGCGGACGTTCCGCAGTCCGGCTTGTTTTGCAGCAGCGCGTCCCGCCTCGACGGCTGCTTCGTCCTCGTCGACCGCGAGCACGCGGCCGCTTCTGCCGGCAACCGCGAGTGAGAAATTGCCGGCGCCTGCATAAAGCTCGACCAGGTGCGCAGGCGGCTTCCCGGTGCACTCTTCGACGACGATGCGCACCAGATCGAGATTGGCGCCCGTGTTGACCTGGCCGAAGGATGCGCCGGGAAAATCGACGATCCGATTCGGCGCGACTTCGTAGCGCCGTGTCGGATCGCCCCACGAACGACTCCAGCCGCGCCCGTGCATGACGAGGCCGCGGATCGGCGATCCACGATCGTCGATCACGGTGCGCGCAGCCATCGTATCGGCATGGCGAAGGCGGCTTCCGCTCTGGACCGCCACGGTGACGCCGGGCAGTAGTCCGCGCGACGCGATCTCCACCCGCATCACGCGGGTCGCGAGAGTCGCGAGGAAGCGCTCCACGACCGGCAGCGCCTCGCGAACGCGATCCTCGGCCAGCAGGCAGTCGGGCACCGGGACCAGCCGTTTCGTGCGGGATTGGTAGAATCCGATCCGTCCGCCTTCAAAACGAAGGCTCAGTCGATTCCGGTAGCCAAACTTCTCCGGTGACGCGATGATCGTCTCGATCGGCAAAGGGCCAATGCCGGCGATCCGGCGAAAAGCCTCGACGATCGACTGCTGCTTGGCCTCGAGCTGGGAAGCGTACTCAACGTGCTGCCACGGACAGCCACCACACTCCCCGACGATCGGGCACGGCGTTTCTACACGCGAGCGACCGGTTTCGAGGATTTCGACGATCTCCGCTTCGGCGTAAGAATCGTGCTCGCCGGTGATCCGAACTCGCAGTCGTTCTCCCGGAGCTCCGCCGGCGACGAAAATGACGCGCCCGTCGTGCCTGGCAACGGCGCTTCCGCCGTAGGCTAGCGAATCGATGGAAACGTCGATTGTCATTGAGGGTAACTGTGACCGGGCGCGTCCGGTTGCAAACCCGATCGCAGCGGCGACCGCGCGATTCGAAACCACTTCCCGGACTGCAGTGACGGCTCGAAAATCATGGCGTCGCCTTGACTTGCCGCATTCCGGCCCCCTAGTTTGCGCCCCGTGAAGCTGACGGTCATCGGTTCGGGCGACGCCTTCTGTTCTGGCGGCGCTTTGCATAGTTGCAATCTTCTCGAACATGACGCCGGCCGGCTGATGATCGAATGCGGTCCCGGGGTGCTCGCGGGGATGAAGCGCCTGGGCATCCCGTCGGCCGCTCCCGACGCCGTGCTGATCTCGCATCTTCACGGGGACCACTTCGGCGGGATCCCGTTCTTGTTCCTCGAGTACCTCTTTGAGAATCCCCGCCACCGCCCGCTGACGATTCTCGGCCCGCCGACGATTCTCGAGCGATGCTTCGCTCTGTACTCGGCGCTGTACCGGGAGCTCCAGACGTTCGAGCTGCCGTTCGAGATCAAGGCCGTCGAGTTGCAGCCGGGGGATCGCGTAACGGCCGCCGGCTTCGACATCGAAGCATTCAAGGTCACGCACAACGCGGAGCCGTTCTCGCTCGGCTACCGGATCGTGTCGCCGGAAGGCAGCATGCTCTTCTCCGGCGATTCCGCGTGGAACGAAGAATTCGTGACCAAGAGCCAGGGCGTCGACGTCTTCCTGTGCGAGTGCTGCACGATGGAACCGACGGTTCCGATGCATACGAGCTACATGGAGCTGCTCGAGCAGCGCGACCGCCTGCAGTGCAAGCGCCTGCTGCTGACCCACCTCGGCGCCGACGTCCGCCGCGCTGAGACCTTCAAGTTCGAGCGCGCAGAAGATGGGATGGTCGTCGAGATCAAGCGCTAGCGGTTGGCCGTCTCCGTCTCGCCCGCTGGGCGGTCTGCACATAAGGGCCCATCTGCTTCGTTGAATTCCGCTTCGTTCGCTTCAACGTACGGGAAGTACGCCTCCGCTCACTACGCGGAATTCGCCTCGCATCTGGACCCTTCTGTGCAGCCCGCTTCGTGCATGCGGCCGCTCTCGCCATTCAGTGTGCGCCCGTTGTGACGCAGCGTACTGCAAACATTGTCGCGGTATCGCAGGCCGCCGCTTCGCTCGTTCGGTATCTGGAGGAACTGTCTCGCGCTATTCGCGCCGGATTTCCTTGATCAGGTCGAGGAAGTTCGTGGTGATCTGGTGCGTCGCGCCCCAGATTTCGTGGCGTCCGGCGGTGATGATCGAGATGTCGTAGGTGTTGCCGTTCCACTGGCGGGTGGTCTGCGCGTGGTGGCGCGGGTTGGCGAGCTCGGACAGGCGGACGGTGAAGATGTCGGCGACTTCGAAAGGGTTCGCCTTGAAGCGGTAGCCGGGCGGCAGCAGGCCGACCCACGGTGTGATCACGAACTGGCCGGCCATGGTGCTGACGTCGTCGAGGCAGCCGATGACCTCGACGTCCGACGGCACGATTCCGATCTCCTCGGAGCTTTCGCGAAGCGCGGTCTGGAGAAGCTCCTCGTCGCCGCTGCGCTTGCCGCCCGGGAATGCGACCTGGCCCTTGTGGCTCGGCAGGTCTTCGCTGCGAAGCGTGTAGACGACGTCGTAGTCCTCGATGACCGATCCGTTGGCGGCGGGCGCAATCGGAAGCAGCGGGATCAGCACGGCGCAGCAGACGGCATCGGGGTCGATCATCGGCTGGCGCTCGCGTGTTTTCAGATGGCGTGCGAGGTCGCGCGCAAGGCCGGTCGCGCGGCCGTTCGGAAGAATCGTCACGCGCGCATCGTGCGCACGCTCGTGCGCGCGGGCAAGCGAAGTGCCGTTGCCGACGCGCGGATCGCGCCCGTGGAGTACGTTGTCATTGCTCGACGGGGGTGGTTAGGGTCGCCCGGTGCAGGGCGACGTCATCATCGTTCATTTCAGCGAGATTGCGCTCAAGCTCGGGCAGCGCCCGATGTTCGTCTCCCGCCTGGTCGACAACGTGCGGCGAGGTCTTGCCGGGCTCGGGGTCGCCGAAGTACGCCACCAGTGGTCGCGGCTTTTCGTCGAGCTCGCCGACGCGGACGTATCGTCCGTGCTGCAGCGGCTCGCGTCGATTCCGGGAATCGCAAACTGCTTCGTCGCGCGCCGCATCGGCGAGTCGCTCGAAGACCTCGACCGTGCGGTCGACGAAGCACTCGACGGCGGCTGGAAGCCGAACGGGACATTCGCCGTACAGGTGCGGCGTGTCGACCGCAGGTTCGCGACGCCGTCGCCGGAAATCGGCGCCCGCGTCGGTGCACGCATCGTCGAGCGCACCGGCGCTCCGGTCGATCTGCGCTCGCCCGACACGGCGGTCCACGTGCAGGTGCTTCCCGGCGAGATCCTGCTGTCGTTCGAACGCATGGAAGGCTGCGGAGGCCTGCCGGCGTCGACGTCCGGACGGCTGCTGCTGCTGCTCTCGGGAGGCATCGACTCGCCGGTCGCGGGCCTTCGCATGCAGCGCAGGGGCGCGCGCATCGACGCCGTGCATTTTCACAGCGTCCCGTACCTGAGCGCCGCCAGCCAGCACAAGGCCCGTCAGCTCGCGGCGATCCTCGCGCGCGGCCAGCAGCGGCTTCGCATGACGATGGTGCCGTTCGGAGAATGCCAGGCCGAGATCGTGCGCTTCGCGCCGCGCCCGCTTCGCGTGGTGATGTACCGGCGCATGATGATGCGGATCGCGTCGCGCATCGCGCGCCACACGCACTGCCAGGCGCTCGTCACCGGCGAAAGTCTCGGGCAGGTCGCGTCGCAGACGCTTCGCAACATGACGCTCGTCGAGAAGGCGTCGAAGTTCCCGGTGCTGCGTCCGCTGGTCGGCGCCGACAAGCTCGAGATCAGCCGATACGCCGACCGCGCCGGAACCTACGAGATCTCGATCCAGCCCGACCAGGACTGCTGCACGCTGTTCGTGCCGAAGCATCCGTCGATCGCTGCCGAAGAAGATGCCGTCGTCGCCGCCGAAGCGACGCTCGACATCGAAGCCCTCGTCAGCTCGTGCATCGAAGCGTCGACGGAAGAATGGATCGAGCCGTCCTGGCCCGAGCCGATCTCGGAAAAGAACCGCGTAGCGCTGGTTTGAAAATCGGGGACAGACACCGATTTCGCGAAATCGGTGTCTGTCCCCGATTTCAGTCGATCTTGCGCGCCCGCGCTGCGCGCCAGAGTCGCTCGAACGTCGCTGCGACTTCGGGACTGAGGCCGCTCGATGACGGCGGCGACACCAGCTCGAGCTGGTCTGCGTTTTCGTCGCGCAGCCGCTGTCCCTGCGGCTCGCCGGGAGCGCGGCTCGCTGCGCGTTCCGACTGCTGCTCGACGCGGCCGACGACGAAAAAGATCTCGCGCACGACTTCGCGCTGCATCCATTCGTTGAGCCGGGTGACGAGCTCGCGCTGGAGCAGACTGAGCTCCTGAAGCCACGTCGAAGAGCGCACCGTGACGATCAGGCGCGTCCCGTCCAAGCGCACAGGCTGGGCGTTGCGGGAGATGGTCCGGCCGACTACCTCGTCCCACGCCTGCCAGACGCGATAGTCGTCGAGCCGGCGATCCAGACCGAATCGCGCAAGGGTCTGCTCGAGAAGGGCCGAGAGCCGGGTGGGTGCGGAACGCGCCACGGCGGCGTCTCGTATCAGAGTCGGGCATCCCCCGCGCACGAGATCGAAGCAGTTCTGCAGAGGCTGACCGCATTCTGCAGGAACAGCCCCGGTTGATCCTCCGCGGCCGCGCGGGGCCGGCGCCGGTCAGCGCACAGATGGGCGCACAGATTGGGGAAAGGGCCAGAGAAATTTTGTCGGAAACTGTCGGGACGGATTGGCATGACAGCGACACCGGGATTAAGATGCCACAATATCTAGTGGCCGGGACGCGAGCACTACGCTAGATGCAGCGTTTCGACCACAATCGACTTTACGCGATCGTCAGCTTCCGGCGGACCCGGCCGGGCGCGTCGCAGCGTCATCAGACCAACGCTTTTCGGGACCGGATTCGTCCGTTCCCCGTTACAAGGAGAGAGGAATGACCGAGGAAAAAGGAGCACTTGCCGCCGCTTCGTCGATGCCGGCCGATACCACGGAGGCCTCCGAAGGCCGCCAGACCGGCCGCGGCCTCGAATTCACCCGCCGCCTGTCCACGCAGGGCGCCGACCCGTACGCGAGCGTCGACTGGGAAACCCGCGACGCAGTCATCCAGGGCGAGGGCGGCAAGGCCGTCTTCGAGCAGCATGGCGTCGAGTTCCCGGCCGGGTGGTCGCAGCTGGCGACCAACGTCGTCGCCTCCAAATACTTCCGCGGGCACCTCGGCACCCCGACGCGCGAGTTCAGCGTCCGCCAGCTGATCGGGCGGGTCGTGACCACGATCGTCGGATGGGGCGAGGAGCAGGGCTACTTCGCCGACTCCGAGAATCGCGATACGTTCCGCGACGAGCTCACGCACCTGCTTCTCGAGCAGGAGGCGTGCTTCAACAGCCCGGTCTGGTTCAACGTCGGCGTCGAGCCGAAGCCGCAGTGCTCGGCCTGCTTCATCCTGTCGGTCGAAGACACGATGAACTCGATCCTCGACTGGTACCGCAAGGAAGGCACCATCTTCAAAGGCGGATCGGGCTCGGGCGTGAACCTGTCGCGGCTGCGCTCGTCGAAGGAGCGCCTCGGCGGCGGCGGCACGGCGTCCGGTCCGGTTTCCTTCATGCGCGCGGCCGACGCGTCTGCGGGAGTGATCAAGTCGGGCGGCAAGACGCGGCGTGCGGCCAAGATGGTCGTCCTCAACATCGGCCATCCCGACG
>DATNBU010000022.1 GCA_035571835.1 Candidatus Limnocylindrales bacterium
TCGACGATACGATGGAGTCGATCCTGGACTGGTACCGCAAGGAAGGCGTCATCTTCAAAGGCGGCTCCGGCTCGGGCGTGAACCTTTCGAACATCCGCTCGTCGCGTGAGCCGCTGGTCGGCGGCGGAACGGCTTCCGGTCCGGTTTCGTTCATGCGCGCAGCCGATGCCTCTGCCGGCGTCATCAAGTCGGGCGGCAAAACCCGCCGCGCGGCGAAGATGGTCGTTCTCAACATCGATCATCCCGACATCGAGGACTTCATCCGCTGCAAGGGCGACGAGGAGAAGAAGGCCTGGGCGCTGATCGACGCGGGCTATAACGGCGCGATCGACGGCGAAGCGTACGGGTCGGTGTTCTTCCAGAACGCGAACAACTCGGTGCGCGTCACCGACGAGTTCATGAAGGCCGTCGAGAACGACGCCAACTGGCACACGAAGAACGTGACCGACGGCAAGCCGAACGCAGCGATCCGGGCCCGGCAGCTGTGGCAGCTGATCGCCGAGCAGGCGCATTTCTGCGGCGATCCCGGACTGCAGTTCGATACCACCATCAACGACTGGCACACGTGCCCGAACACGGGACGCATCAACGCATCCAATCCGTGCAGCGAGTACATGCATCTCGACAACTCGGCCTGCAATCTGGCGTCGCTGAACCTCATGAAGTTCACCGACCCGAGCGGCCGCTTCGATGTCGACGGCTTCAAGCACGCGGTCGACGTCATCATTACGGCCCAGGACATCGTGGTCGCGAAATCCAGCTATCCGACGCCGGAAATCGAGAAAACCTCGCACGAGTACCGCCAGCTCGGCCTCGGCTATGCAAACCTCGGCGCGCTGCTCATGTCGATGGGTCTTCCGTACGATTCCGACGCGGGCCGCACGTTCTCGGCGGCCGTCACGTCGCTGATGTGCGGCGAGGCGTACGTGCAGTCGGCGCGGATCGCCGGTGCGCTCGGCCCCTACGCCGGCTTCGCCGCCAACCGCGAGCCGCAGATCCGCGTCCTCGACAAGCACCGCGAGAAGTCGCGCGCGATCGACTCGGCCTACGTGCCGCTCGACCTGCTGTCGGCCAGCCGGGAAGTGTGGGACGAAGCTGCGACGATGGGCCGCGAGCACGGCGTGCGCAATTCCCAGGTCACGGTGCTCGCGCCGACCGGCACGATCGCGTTCATGATGGATTGCGACACCACCGGCGTGGAGCCCGACATCGCGCTGGTCAAGTACAAGAAGCTCGTCGGCGGCGGGATGCTCAAGTTCGTCAACACGACGGTCACGCGCGCGCTTCGCAAGCTCGGCTACGAGACCCGCGAGGTCGCCGACATCCTCGAGCACATCGACGAGAACGACACGATCGAAGGCGCCCCGCATCTGAAGGCCGAGCACCTCGCGGTCTTCGACTGCGCGTTCAAGCCGCGCTCCGGCGTGCGCTCGATCGAGCCCGGCGGCCACGTCCGCATGATGGGCGCGGTCCAGCCGTTCCTGTCCGGCGCCATCAGCAAGACCGTCAACATGCCGCCCGAGGCGACCGTCGAAGACGTCAGCCGCATCTACCTGGAGTCGTGGAAGCTCGGGCTCAAGGCGGTCGCGATCTATCGCGACGGCTGCAAGAAGAGCCAGCCGCTCAACACCGGCGCGACCGCCGAAAAGGCCGCGGCCGACGAGGCGGTAAGGCCGCAGCGGCGGCGCCTGCCGGCCGATTGCCGCTCGATCCGGCACAAATTCGATGTGGCCGGGCACGAAGGCTACATCCACGTCGGCTTCTTCGACGACGGCGCGCCTGGCGAGATCTTCATCAAGATGGCCAAGGAAGGCAGCACGATCTCGGGCCTGATGGACACGATCGCGACGCTGACGTCGATGTCGATGCAGTACGGCGTGCCGCTCGAGGCGCTCGTCAACAAGTTCGCCCACGTCCGCTTCGAGCCGTCGGGTTTCACCAAGAACCCGGACATCCCGGTCGCGAAGTCGCTGACGGACTACATCTTCCGCTTCCTCGGTACGCGTTTCGGTGGAGAGGCCGGCGCGGCGACGGCGGCGGCAGCAGTCGCGGCGGAAACGGCAGTGGCTCACGCTGCGCAGGCCCGTCAGGCGGCTGCGCCGGCGCGCCCGAAGCTCGAGCTTCTCGAAGGCGGACAGCAGGGCAAACCGACGGACTTCATCCTGTCGCAGAGCGATGCGCCGACGTGCTCGGACTGCGGCTCGATCATGATCCGCAACGGCGCCTGCTATAAGTGCCACAACTGCGGAGCCACCAGCGGTTGCTCGTAAGCAATCGCCGATGGGCGAACGTGCAGGGGAATCGTAAGAGCGACGCGCGGAAGACGGCAGGCTAGCGGGCCGCGGTCGTGCTCCCGTCCGACGGGAGCACGATCATGACCTCGCCGGGACGGACCCAGTTCTGGGAAGCGCGCAGCTCCGAATCGAGCGCGCGCGGGTCGTTCTGAAGCGCGTCCAGACGCTTCTCGAGGTCGCGGTTGGCCTGAACGCGCTCGAACACGCGTGTGGATCTCTCGGCGACGCTTCCCTGCTGGGCACGCAGGCCGCGAAAGCCGAACGGGCCGAGAAACAGGGAATAAGCGAGAACCATCGCGAAAACGCCAAGGGCGCGAACCATCCAGAGAAAGAATGTGTGAGACGAGCGCATCGGTTTCGCCCGCGACCCGTCGGGCGGCTGCGGGACGCTCAAGATAGCGTGCGGCCGCCTCCATGTTCAATGTCTGCGAGCCGCGCCCACACAAGGAGACCAGCGAAAGATGAAGATTGAGTCCGTAACGGCGCGTGAGATTCTCGATTCGCGCGGAAACCCGACCGTCGAAGCCGAGGTCCGCGTCGCCGGTGGATTCGTCGGGCGCGCATGTGTCCCGTCGGGCGCATCGACCGGTGCCCACGAAGCGCTCGAGCTTCGCGACGGCGACAAGAAGCGCTACGGCGGAAAGGGTGTCCTCAAGGCGGTCACGAACGTCTCGAAGATTCTCGCCCCGGCAGTCAAAGGCATGGACGTGCGCGACCAGCGGGCGATCGATCGCAAGATGATCGACCTCGACGGTACGCCGAACAAAGGCCGTATCGGCGCCAATGCGATCCTCGGCGTCTCGCTTGCCGCGGCGCACGCGGCCGCAGCCGCGACCGGGCAGCCGCTGTTCCGCTCGATCGGCGGCGCGAAGGCGAGGATCCTGCCCGTTCCGCTCATGAACATCGTCAACGGCGGTGCCCATGCGGACAACCGGCTCGACTTCCAGGAGTTCATGATCGTGCCGCACGGCGCGCGGACGTTCGCCGACGCGCTCCGGATGGGCGCCGAGGTATTCCACGCGCTCAAGGCGGTTCTCAAGGGGCGCAAACAGAGCACCAACGTCGGTGACGAGGGCGGCTTCGCGCCCGACCTCGCGAGCAACGACGCCGCCATCGGCGTCGTCCTCGAGGCGGTCGAAAAGGCCGGATATAAGCCTGGAAAGCACATTTCCCTCGCTCTCGATGCGGCGGCCACCGAGCTCTGGAAGGACGGACGTTACGTCTTCCACAAGTCGACCGGAGCCCGCCTGACGTCATCCCAGATGGTCAAGCTGTACGAAAAACTGGTCGGCCGATATCCGATCCTGTCGATCGAAGACGGTCTCGCCGAGGACGACTGGGACGGCTGGATCGAGCTCACGAAGAAGATCGGACGCAAGGTCCAGGTCGTCGGCGACGACCTTTTCGTGACCAATCGGGAGCGTCTCGAACGCGGCATCGAGGCCGGCGCGGCCAACTCGATCCTGATCAAAGTGAATCAGATCGGCTCGCTCACCGAGACGCTCGAGACAATCCAGACTGCTAAAAAAGCCCGGTATACATCGATGATTTCGCACAGGTCGGGCGAGACCGAAGATGCCACGATCGCCGATCTCGCGGTGGCTGTCGGAGCCGGTCAGATCAAGACCGGATCGCTTTCACGCGGTGAGAGAACGGCAAAGTACAACCAGCTTCTGCGGATCGAGCAGGCACTCGGGAAGCGAGCGGTTTATCCGGGTCGCGACGCCTTCGCATGACGTCATCTTTGCGCACATCACATCCGGGAATCGTCATGCACGTGCACGAATGCACGTTCTCGGGTGTGTTTTTGTTGACTACCTTGTCACAGGCTCACTATAATTCGTTTTGTATGCACGGGAGTGCATACGCGTTCGATGCTTCGCCTGCGAGGGTGATCGCGGATAACAGCTGAAGGAGGCAAACCAATGGCTGGAAGAAAGAAGGCATCGAAGAAGAAGGCTGGCAAGAAAAAGGCCGGCAAGAAGAAGGCGACCAAGAAGAAGGCTGGCAAGAAAAAGGCCACCAAGAAGAAGGCCGGCAAGAAGAAGGCCGGCAAGCGCAGGGCGAAGAAGGCCGCTGCACCCGCTGCCGAGGGTGCTGCCCCGAAGCGCCGCAAGAAAGCGAAGTCCCGCAAGTAGGACTTGGTCCGAAAGAACAACGACCTGATCCGTTAACAAAAAAGGTACGTCCGCCCGGTTCGTACCACCGCCAAACACCCTCACAGGCGAACACCGAACCCGTAAAGGGTTCGCAAGAAGCCCCCCGGAACCCCGGGGGGCTTTTTGTTGGGGCAGCGGGAGTGAAAATCGCCTCAATCCGGCTTCCTGTCATGGCATGCCGGGACGCCCGTTCATCGGAAGTTCTACTTCCCGCTTTGACAAGATCCGAAGCGTCCCCTAGGAAAGCCGGAAATTCGACCCCTTCGGAGGATCAGGAGATACCATGGCAGACGTACCTACCAGCGCTCAGCAAGTTTTCGACATGATGCCCTCGCGTTTCAACGCGGCGGCGGCGTCCGGCGTGAACGCCACGTACCAGTTCGACCTCACCGGCGATAACGGTGGAACCTGGCAGGTCGCAGTTGCCAACGGCACCTGCAACGTCGCGCAGGGCACGCCGAACGACAAGCCGAACATCACGATCACGATGGCGGCGAGCGATTACCTCGACATGATCACGGGCAAGCTCAATCCGCAGATGGCATTCATGGGCGGAAAGCTGAAGATCAAGGGCGACATGAGCCTCGCGCTCAAAATGCAGCAGATCTTCCCGAACGCCTGACAACCGACTGTTTGCGGCGCACCGCTCGGCGCGCCGGCAATCGGGACAGCAAGCAAAGAAAGGGAGCTTCGAAGGAAGCTCCCTTTTTTTGCGCTCCGCTGCGCCGGGCTTCTTGAATGGCCGTTTCTTGACGGGCGTCCCTCCTGAACATTACGGCGCACGGAGGTCCCCATGACGCATCTTCACCAACGCAGAATTCTGGCCGCGGCGTTCGCGGGCGTTCTCGCGACCGGCTCCGCCGCATTTGCGCAGACGACGGGCGGCGGAGCATCCGGTGCCGGCAGCACCGGTTCCATGGGCAGTGCCCCCGGCACGATGGGAACAGCACCCGGAGGCGCTCCCGGACAGCTCGGAACTGCGCCAAACAGCGCTCCGGGCCAGCTCGGCGCGCCTCCGCCGCTCGGAGCGACTCCGGGACTGTCCGGCACCGCACCCGGCATGCAGAATCCTCCTGGTGCAACGACCAACTCCGATCTTGGACGGCGTCTCGGCACCACCAGCCCTGATCCCGGCCGGCATCTCGGTACGACGACCAACGCGGATGTCGGCCGGCGACTTGGCACGACAAACAATGCCGACGTCGGTCGCTAGGCAGCGGTCATAGAAGCTCGCTGCGGAGATCTGTCGACTCCGTAGCGCAGCTCTGCGGGCACCTGCGCCGCTACGCGCCCCGGCTGCGATCTATTCGTCGCGCGCATGCGCTCAATCCACCACCGCGTCGAACAGCCCCGATCGCGAGGCGTCGTACTGTTCGATGCCTGCCGGCAACCGCAGCGGGCGATCGCGCGCCCTGCGCGTCGTTCTTGGAATCTTCGGTGTTCTCTTCACCGCTGTGCTCGTCGTTGTCATCGCACTCGCAGCCAACTGGAAACGTGCCCTTCCGTATCTGATCACGTCGACCACCGGACGGGAGTTCGTAATTCGCGGGCCCGGGCACCTGCGCATCCTGACCTGGCATCCTCACCTCGTGCTCGAAGACGTCACGTTCGGCAACGCTCCGTGGAGCAAGCAGAAGGAAATGGTCGAGGTCGGCCGCTTCCGGATCGGGCTCGCGCTTCGCCGCCTGCTGCACGGCGACATCGTCTTCCCGCGCCTCATGCTGGACCGCGCAATCGTCCGCCTCGAAGCGCAGAAGGACGGAACCAATAACTGGACGCTATGGCCGACCAAAGCGGCGACGCCGGATGACCGCACCGAAGTACCGGCGATCAAGAACGTGATGATCCGCAGCGCGCACCTGACGTACTTTCGTCAAGGTGCGCCCGAGTCGGACATCGACCTCCAGCTCAGCCAGGCCAGGGGCACGGTGGCAGCCAACGTGAGGCTCGATGCCCGCGGGCGCTACCAGAAAATGGACGCGAGGCTGGTGCTCAATGCCGGCTCGATCGCCGCGCTGCACGACGAGAAGACGCCGTATCCGCTCGACGTTTCGATTACGGCCGGCGACACGTCGGCGACCATCAAGGGACATCTCCGCGGACCGCTCGACCAGGGCGGTCTCGACGTGCAGATGAACATCAAGGGCAGCTCGATGGCGAAGCTGTTTCCGCTGATCGGCGTGGTGCTCCCGGATTCTCCGCCGTACAGCCTCGCCGGCCGGCTCGAGCACGAGACCAGCACGTGGCGCTACCGGGACTTCAACGGAAAAATGGGCGACAGCGATCTGTCGGGAGATCTCGCGGTCGCGCTCGGCGGCAAGCGGCCGATCATGACCGCCGACTTCCGGTCGAAGAATCTCGACTTCGACGACCTTGCCGGACTCGTCGGCGCGCCTCCGAGCGCGAAGCCGGGCGAGACGGCATCGGCCGAGCAGAAGGCCGAGGTTGCCCAGCAGGTGCGTTCGGGCCTCGTGCTGCCCGACACGTCGATCGACGTGCCGCGACTGCAGGCCATGGATATCGATGCACGGCTGCGTGCCGATCACGTCAATCCGCCGAACCATCTGCCGATCGACAAGCTCGACCTCAAATTCCTTCTGAAGGACGGGGTCCTGCAAGCAGCGCCGGCGACGTTCGACGTCGCCAATGGCCGCGTGGAGCTCAACGCAACCCTGCATGCCGACGGCGGCCAGCCGCGCGTCGAAGGCGACCTCAGCGCGCGCGGCGTACGCATCGCCCGCATCCTCGGAGACACGCCGTTTACCGACGAGACGCACGGGTCGCTCGGCGGACAGATCAAGCTCGCCATGCGCGGCCGATCGGTGCGCGAGATGGCTGCCACCGCCGACGGCAGCATCCGCCTGGCACTCGCCGACGCACGCGTCAGCCATCTTCTGGTTGAGCTGGCCGGGCTCGACGTGATGCAGTCGCTCGGTGTGGTTTTCCGCGGCGACGAGCCGATCCCGGTTCGCTGTGCCGCCTTCGACCTGACCGCAAAGGACGGCGACGTCCGCAGCAACATGTTCGTCATCGATACCGACGACACCAACATCACGGCCGACGTGCACCTGAACCTTGCGACCGAGAAGCTCGACATGTCGATCTCGCCGCATCCGAAGGACATCAGCCTGCTGGCGCTTCGCCAGCGTCTTCGCGTCGAGGGCCGGCTTGCCAATCTCGATTACTATCCCGATCCGCTCCGGCTCGGGCCGGTCGGCGGCTTCATGGAGAAGGTCGATTACCTGCTCGCGCCGATCGTCGGGCTGCTGACGCCTTTCGATATCGGCATCGGCGACAAGGACGACAACGGCTGCGCGGCCTTCCTCAAAGACCACACCGGCGGCAATCCGGAGCTCGCCGCGGCCGCCAGGGCGGCGGCGTCTGCGAAGGGGGCGGAGGTGCGGAATCCACCGTCGAAGAAAACACGCCCGGGATCGGGCAAGTCGATCACCGGCAAGTCGGTCGACATCAAGAAGGCTTTTTCCAAGCTGATCCCGAAAAGAAAGGTCAGCCGCCCAGAACCGGCGCCAGCTCGTCCTTCGCCGAGAGAATCCAGTCGTGCACATCGGTGACGATCTGTTCCATCGAGCGCGCCGGCGTCCAGCCGGTCGCCGAACGAATGCGCGAGTTGTCGGTGATGTAGACCGGCACATCCGCGGGACGGTTCTCGGCCGTTGATCCGATCTCGATCGTGCGTCCGGTGATGCGCCGGCAAAGATCGGTCAGCTCGACCAGCGAGGTCGAGCAGCTGCGGCCTCCGCCGACGGCGAACACGCCTCCGCGCAGCGACTCGAAGCGCGCGAGCTGGATCTCGACCAGATCGCAGAGATCGTCGATGTGCAGCACGTCGCGCACCTGCTTGCCGGTTCCGCCGTAACCGATGTAGTCGAGCCTGCCGCCGTAGACGTGGCGGGCTACCCAGAGCACGACGACGCCCTGATCGATCTTTCCCATCTGCCACGGACCCGAAAGGACCCCGCAGCGATCGACGATGGCATCGAGGCCGTGGGCCGCCGCGTATTCCTCGATGAACATTTCCGACGCGAGCTTGGTCGCGCCGTAGATCGAGCGCACGCCGCCGAGCGGAAACTCCTCCGAAATGCCGCGAGCCGACGCTCCGGCGATCGTCTGCTCGCCGTCGAGCTCGAAGCGCGTCGCGGTTTCGACGAGCCGAAGTCCGGACAGCGTGGCCACCGGATAGACCCGGCTCGTCGACAGGAAGAGCATTTTCGAGCCGTGCTCGCGGCAGTACTCGAGCAGGTTCAGCGTGCCGACCAGGTTGGTGTCGAGCACGTAGCGCAGGTCCGGCCCGTAGCTCGCAAGAACCGATGGCTCGGCAGCACATTCGATCAGCAGGTCGCACGCTGGAAGCGCCGCGATGTCGTCGGTGCTGCGCACGTCACCACGGACGAATTCGACACCGGCGGCCTCGAGGCGCGGAAGGTTCAGCTCCGAGCCTTTGCGCCGGAGGTTGTCGAACGCGATCACGCGCGCGGCGGGGTCGCTCTGCTTGCGATCGAGCGCGAGCGCCGATCCCACGAACCCGGCGCCGCCGGTCACGACGATGGTCGCCGGCCGCATCGTTTCTACTTCTCGGCAACCACGAGGAACTGCTTGCCGAGGATTTTCCAGACCGCCGGCACCTTGAGGTACAGACGCACCAGCCACGGATGCTGCGGAATGCGGCTCCTCGTCGTGTAGGGCAGGAATCTCGGAATCATCTTGTGGATGCGGAAGCCCGAGTTGACCAGCAGCTCGGCAAGGCTCCGCTCGGTCATCGGGACCAGGTGATCCCAGAAGTCCCAGTACGCGCCGCCCACGTAGCGGACGTTCGGCTGCAGCATGATGAAGCGTCCCCCGGGACGAAGCTTGCGCCGGACTTCTTCGACCACGCTGCGGACCTCGTCCTTGCTTGCGAGATGCTCGAAGAAGTTCGATTCGAATGCGACGTCGACCGATTCGTCCGCGATCGAATCCATCCGGAGGCACGACTGGTTGAAGAACGTGACGTCGGGCCGCAGGAACTTCTTCGCGTCGGGATTGATGTCGATGGCAATGCGCTCGCGGCAGCGGACCGCGTTGATGAACTCGCCGTATCCGCACGCGATGTCGAGGACGGTCGCATCGGCACCGACGAGATCATCGAAAAAGCCTTCGCACAGTGCCTGCCAGATCCTCTGTCGGCCGGCGTGATCCGATTCGGGAAAGCGCTCGCTGTAGAGCTTCGAGATGTCGGTCATCCGTGGCGCCTCGTGCGCGTGCGGCCCTTCACCATCTCGGCGTGGATGTCGTCGGCGATCAGCAGGCGTTCGAGCCAGACCTTGAGCAGCGTCGCGAGATACTTTCGTCCCATCTGACGTAGCCGCAAATTGGAGACTCCCCATGTCCGGCCCGACCAGCTGATCGGGATCTCCGAGATCCGGTAGCCGCGGATCACGCAGCCGAGCGACAGCTCGATGGTGATGTTGAAATGGCACGCCTGCAGCGGGCCGAGCCCTTCGATCGCTTCGCGGCGGTAGACCTTGAATGCATTGGTCAGGTCGTTGAAGCGCGTCAGGAACATTACCTGGAGCGCGCGGTTGACGATGCGGTTGACCGCCAGCTTGACCGGCGGGTAGGCGACCACCGTGCTGCCCTGACGGAAGCGCGAACCGAACACGCAGTCGTAGCCTTTTTCGAGCTCGCGAAAGCAGCGCACGAGGTCTGCCGGCTCGTCCGACCGGTCGGCCATGACGATCGCGACCGCGTCGCCGGAG
Organism: Candidatus Limnocylindrales bacterium; assembly: GCA_035571835.1. Taxonomy (NCBI): domain Bacteria; kingdom Bacillati; phylum Chloroflexota; class Candidatus Limnocylindria; order Candidatus Limnocylindrales; species Candidatus Limnocylindrales bacterium. Next base: position 10,210 of record DATNBU010000022.1, read on the forward strand.
AAGTTCTCGAGACCGGCGCGGATTGCACGGCCGAACCCGTTCGGCGGAAGGTTGTTGACGAGCACGATCTCCGGATCGGTCTTCATGCGCTCGAGGACGATGTCTTCGGTCTGGTCGTGGCTGTTGTCGTTGACGACGACGAGCTCGAAGTCGATCCGTTCACCGCGCAGCACCGGAAGAAACGCATCGAGCGTCCCCGGCAGGTTCTTCTCTTCGTTGTAGACCGGAATGATGACCGACAGCTTCACGTGTCGCTACCGGTGGCGGTCACGAGACTTTGGCAGCATCGTAAACGGCGGGGACCAGCTCCTCGAGGATGCGGTCGAAGCTGCGCGTGAGCTGCCACGACGGATAGTCGCGGCGGAATTTCGACAGGTCCGAGATGTAGCAGATGTGGTCGCCCTTGCGCGCCTCGTCGTGGTAGCTCGTGTCCATCCGGCGGCCGAGCATCGCTTCGATCTTTGCGATGCACTCGAGCACGCTCGCCGCGTTGTCGCGGCCGCCGCCGAGATTGTAGACCTCGCCGGGCCGCGGATTCTCCGCGAATGCCCAGATCGCCTGCATCACGTCGTAACTGTGGATCTGGTCGCGGACCTGCTTGCCCTTGTAGCCGAAGATCCGGTAGTGCTCGCCCGCCACGGCGACCTTCGCGAGGTAGTTGAGGAAGCCGTGCAGCTCGACGCCGGAATGCGAGGGGCCGGTCAGGCAGCCGCCGCGAAACGTTCCGGTGCGCAGCCCGAAGTAGCGGCCGTACTCCTGCGTCATCACGTCGGCCGCGACCTTGCTGGCGCCGAACACGCTGTGCAGGTTCTGGTCGATCGACTGGGTTTCGCGGATGCCGTCGTAGTCGGCCGGATCGGCGTAGTCGTAGCGGGTCTCGGTCTCGACGAGCGGCAGGGTGTTGGGGCTGTCGCCGTAGACCTTGTTCGTGCTCATCAGCACGAAGACGGCCTCCGGCGCGCAAAGGCGCGTGGCTTCGAGAAGGTTGATCGTGCCGACCGCATTGACGTCGAAGTCGTCGAGCGGACGCGTCGCAGCGAGATCGTGGCTCGGCTGCGACGCGCAGTGGATCACGAGCTCCGGGCGGATCTCACGCCAAAGGTCCATCATGCGCGAGCGGTCGCGGATGTCGGCGTCGACATGGGTGAAGCGCTTCGTGTTCTCGCGCAGTCTCGCGAGCATCCAGCGTGTGTCGCCCTTCTCGCCGAAGAAGTCGCGACGCATGTTGTTGTCGATGCCGTGGACGGTGTGGCCCTGGCCGTCGCACCACAGCACGGCTTCCGAGCCGATCAGACCGCTCGAGCCTGTGACGAGGATTCGCAAAGCGGGCGGAGTTTAGCGGGCGGTGGCAGCAAGGCAAGGAAGCCCGGATGCGCTACGCCGGTATTACGCGACGCCCAGACTCCGCCGCGGCACGTCGCGCAGCAGCACCTCGACCGTCGTTTCCCCGAAGCTTCCCTTGTTCATCTTCTCGAGGCCTGCGCGCACTTCGCGGCGGGTCATCAGGATGCCGTAGGAGCCGAGGATCTGCTTGACGATGTCGTAGTGCGTGTCGATCGTCTGCGTGACCGACGAGTAGCCGTAGCGGCCGGCGCGCGGGCCGTCCCACAGCGCGAGCGGATTCATCGAGAACATGTGCACGTCGGTCTCCGCCGGCTCGATCAGGATGATGTCGCCGCGGAACTTGGGATCTTCCTGGTACTGGCGGATGCCGTACTGCAGGCGCGTGTGCAGCAGCGTGCGGAACACCTGGTTGATCACGCCCGTCATGCCGCTGTCGGCGATCGGCGTACCTTCGGTGACCCACTGGCCGGTTTCCATGTCGAACCTGCGGTGCACGCGGTTGTTGAACGGGCGGAACGGGTTGTAGCAGATGACGAGATCCGCACCCTGCTCGATGGCAACGTCGATGTTGGCGGTGTGCCGCACTCCGCCGTCGACGTAGTCGGTGCCGTTGATGCGCGCCGGCTTGTAGAAGCCGGGCAGGGCGGTCGACGCCTGGATGGCCTCGGAGATCTTCGCCGATGCGTCCTGGTTGTGGCCGAAGACGACGCGCTCGGCGGTGTCGAGGTTCATCGCGCAGATATAGAGCTCTTTGCCGATGCGATCGTGGAACTGCTTGAAGTCGTTCGGGATGCCGTTGCGCTCGAAATTGTCGCGCAGGTAGTGCTCGATCGTCGAGTTGTCGAACAGGCCCGACGGCAGGTAGTCCTGCGGCATCGGGATGCGGTTGGCGAGGATCTCGCGGACGATCGGCGCGGCGACATCCTGAAGCGTCGAAAGCGACGGCTGTTTCTGAAACACGCGCAGCGCCGGACGCAGGCGGTCGACGAGGTGCGGCGAGCGCGAAATCATCTTCTGCAGCGTGCGCGGCATGAACAGCGCAAGGTCGGCGATGAATTCGGCCGGCTTTCTCAGAAGCTCTTCGTAGTTCGGATTGTAGAAGTGGCGCGGCATGAACTGCGAGACGATCGACGACGATCCGTCGAGCGCGCGCAGTGTTTCGGAAGGCGGCACGCCGGCCGCGAGCGGCGCGGAAAGAAGCGCGCCTGCGCTCAGTCCGACGTAAAGATCGAAATCCGTCGTCTTGCGATTGATGAGGAAATCGTCGAGCGCTTTCAGTCCGCCGAGCTTGAATGCTCCACCGGTGACGGCACCCCCTGCCAGCACCAGCGCAACTTTCGGATTCTTCTTTCGGGTGGACAGGTCACTCTTCTGAATGATCGTGATTCCCATTTGGCCCCCTTCGTCCCGATCGCGTGCCCAAACCCCCAACCTGAGCGTTGATCTTAACGTTCGACGCTACGCGTTGTCCAGCGACCGTTTTTGCATTGCACCGATCCGTTTTGCCGCCTGTTCGAGCTCGGCCGGAGTTCCGACCGTGATCCATGCGCCGTCGAACGGCAGGCCGGTAATCTTCTCTCCGGCATCGAGCATGGCCGGATAGGAAAGTTTCGTGATCGAAAACGGACCTTCGTAGTCGAGATATCGAAAAACCGCCGGTTCGAGCACCTGGACACCGGTGTACATCCACGGCTCGAGCGGCGCCTGCATTCCCTGCCGCGCGCGTCCGAGAAATCGTCCGACACGTCCGTCGCTCTCGGTTTCGATGATACCGAACGATTCCATCCTGGGGTCCTTGCGCAGGAGCATCGTTGCGATTGCGCCGCTCGCACGGTGAACGCGCACGATCTCCGTGAGGTCGACGTCCACGATCGTATCCGAATTCATCGTGACGAAAGTGCTGCCGTCGAGATAACGGCGTGCGTCACGAATTCCGCCGCCGGTGTCCTGCAGGATGTCTTCCTGGCTGTAATGTACGCGAACGCCGAAACGCGACCCGTCGCCGACGTGCGCGCGGATCTGCTCACCGAGATGATGAAGATTGATCACGACCTCGTCGATTCCGGCGCGCTGCACGGAATCGAGCGCATATTCGATGAGCGGTTTTCCGCCGACGACCACGAGCGGTTTCGGCGTCGTGTCGGTAAGCGGGCGAAGCCGTTCGCCGCGCCCGGCCGCCAGGATCATCGCGCGAAGCCCGCCGGTTTCGTCGGCATTGCCGCTTTTGCCGTTGCTGCGTGCGGCCAACCTAGATCCGTTTTCCGGCGGCGGTGCGCGGCTGGTCCGGCGTGCGCGCGGGATCGCGTCCGGCGATCTCGAAGAGCTCGGCCGTCGCACCGACGCCTTCGCTGGTTGCAAGCAGGCGGCGCGCTGTCCGGCAGACCGCCGGTAGAAAACCGAGATAGTGCGGCTTGCCCTTCACTTCGTTCAGATAGTGAAAGCGACCGACGACCTTGAGCACGCGCTGAAGCGCGACGAGGCGGTACGCGGCGCGCGTCGCATCGATGCTCGCGAGCCGTCCCGCCTGCTGGCGGGAGAAGTAGCGCGCGAGCAGCGTCTCTTCGAGATCGGGCGTGATGCGCTCGGGCGTGATGCGATCGGTCAGCAGCGACGCCACGTCGTAGAGCGCGGGCGCGAGCAGCGCATCCTGGAAATCGATCAGCCGAAGCTTTCCGCCGTGCACGTGGATGTTCCACGCATGATAGTCGCGGTGCGAGAACACCTGCGGCAGCGCGGCGAGGCGCGCCGCGACGGCGGCAAGCTCCTGCCGGCTCGCCGCGACCAGTGCCTGCGGTGCGTCCCTGTCGATGCCGTACTCGAGGAAATGCTCGAACTCCCACGCGAAGAGCCGCTCGTCGAAGGACTGTGCGAAGGCATAGCAGCCGCTGCCGTCGTCCACGGCGCGTGCCTGCAGATCGGCGAGCAGGTCGAGCGCGCTCGCGAAGAGCTCTTCGGTGCGCTTCGGATCACTGCCGGCCGCGTCCCAGAGCGGAACATCGCCGACGTCTTCCAGTACGAGGAATCGCCGATCCTGCGAAAGGGCATGAATCGCGGGGACGGCCTCGGTCCGGCCCGCCAGAAAACGGCCGACGTTGACGAACGCGAGCTCCTTCGGGCCATCCTTGCCGAAAACGCCGAGCTCCTCGGACGAAAGCGCGACCGCAGCATCCTGAAGAATCATCACGACCACGCTGTGGGGCGCGGCGCCGCCCGCGAGGTGGGCGCGGGCGTAGCTTCGCGTCGATGCATCCCCGCGCATCGGAGCGATCGATGCGACTCGGGCTCCCGGCCACGTCTGCCGGGCGACGCGGTCGCAGAACTCCCTCGCGTCTTCGAGGCCGGCGACCGGAGCGATGATCGGAGGCGTCGCGGGAGGCATACTGGGAGGCATGCTGGGCGGCATTCTGGGAACCATCTTGGCAGGCATCTCGCGGGTTTCGTACACAGCCACCTCCGGCGCGGCAAGCCTGTGTTCTGCGCAATCCTCGCCGGTTCGGATGGCGCCCCGGCTTTTTTGACATCGTGTCACGGGCTGGCGATAAGGCCGGGTTGCCGCCGGTCGAAAGGGGGCACAACTGCCCGCTTTTCCACTGGTACCCGATCGCAATGATGACCGACTACATCCCGGTACTGATTTCGCTCATCATCGGCGGCGTCATCGTCGGTGCGATGACGAACCTCAATCGCCTGCTCGGCCCGAAACGTCCGACCGACATCAAAAGCGCGGCCTTCGAATGCGGAAACGAGCCGACCGGGCCGGGGTGGGGGCGTTTTTCGATCAAGTTCTACATGGTGGCCATCCTCTTCATCGTTTTCGATGTGGAGGTCGTGTTCATGTACCCGTGGGCGGTCATCTACCGGGAGCTCGGGATGTTCGGCTTCGTCGAAATGATGACGTTCGTCGCGATCCTGCTCGTGGGTTACGCCTACGCGTGGCGCAAGGGAGCGCTCGAATGGCGCTAGACGTCCAGGATCTGGCCGCGAAGGTGGCCGCCGCCGTTCCTGCCAGCGACGCCCGTGCGGTCGAAGGATCGCTCATGCCGATGATTCTCGTCGGCTCGACGGAGATGCCCGAAGTCCTCCGGTACCTTCGCGACGCCCCCGGCCTCGAGTTCAAGCTGTTCGTCGATGCGACCGCGATCGACCGCGAGGCCCCGCAGGGCCTTCTCGAAGTCGTCTACATCGTGCGGTCGATCAGCGACTGGTCGGCCATGGTCGTGGTCAAGACCGTCGTCGATGCGGCCGAGGCGGTCATGCCGACGTCCTCCCACGTGTACGCCGGCGTCAACTGGGCCGAGCGCGAGATCTGGGACATGTTCGGCGTCGTCTTCGAAGGCCACCCGGATCCGCGTCGCATCCTGATGTACCCGGAGTTCGAGGGCCATCCGCTTCGCAAGAGCTACCCGTACCAGAAGCGCCAGCCGCTCACGCCCGAGCGCGATCCGCTGGCCAATCCGTGGCCCAGAAAACAGTGACGGCACGCGAGATCACTGAGCGCGAACGATGAGCACCGAAGAAACCCGAAAGAATCTCGCCATGGCCTCCGACCCGCTGTCGGAGATCATGGAGCTGCAGATGGGCCCTTCGCATCCGGCATGCCACGGGACCGTCAAGTTCGACCTTCGCCTCGACGGCGAGAACATTATTTCGATGGACACGACGCTCGGCTACCTGCACCGCGGCTTCGAGAAGATGTGCGAGCAGGGCACGTGGACGCAGGCGATCCCGTACACCGACCGTCTCAACTACGCGTCGCCGCAGATCAACAACATGATCTTCTGCGAGGGCGTCGAGCGCCTCTGCGGAATCCAGGCTCCCGAGCGCGCGCAGTACATCCGCGTGATCCTGTCGGAATGCTCGCGCATCGCCGATCACCTGACCTGCCTCGGCATGTCGGTGACCGAGCTCGGCGCGATCTCGGCCGGCTTCTACATGAACGAAGCGCGCGAGATGTACTACAACCTGAACGCGCACGTGACCGGTGCGCGCGTTACGGTCAGCTACGGGCGCGTCGGCGGCCTGACGCGCGACGTGCCGCCGAACTTCGAGCAGGAAGTGCGCGCGGCGATCAAGCGCACCGAGGAAGTGCTCATCGACAGCGAGAAGCTGCTCGAGCGCAACCGCATCTTCGCCGACCGCATGAACAACATCGGCGTGCTCACCAGCGAGCAAGCGCTGTCGTACGGCCTGACCGGCCCGCTGCTGCGCGCGACCGGCGTTTCCTACGACGTGCGCAAGGCCGCACCGTACATGCTCTACGACCGCTTCGACTTCGAGGTTCCGGTCGGCACCAAGGGCGACAACTTTGACCGCTTCTCGGTCCGTTTCGAGGAGATGAAGCAGTCGATCCGCATCATCGACCAGGCCTTCAAGCAGATGCCGGCGGGACGCGTCAGCGTGGACGACCCGCGCTACGTGCTGCCCGACAAGAAAGACGTCTACGAGAACATCGAAGGCCTGATGAACCACTTCAAGATCGTCATCGAGGGCGTGCGCGTGCCCGCCGGTGAGATCTACTTCGCGGGCGAAGGCGCCAACGGCGAGCTCGGCTTCTACATCGTCAGCGACGGCAGCGGGCGCCCGTATCGCGTGCGTGTGCGTCCTCCGTGCTGGTACGGAATGGCCGCGCTCGAAGAGATGTGCCGCGGCCACATGGTCTCGGACCTCACGGCGATCTTCGGACTCGTCAACATGATCGGCGGGGAATGCGACCGCTGACGCGCGTCGCGGATCGAACGGACAACCGATGGCTCAGCATTCGACAACCGACGCCGCCGTGGACACGGGCCCGGTCTCCTTCGGCCCGAGGGCGATGGCGGAGTACAACGAGATCCTCACCCGGTATCCCGAGCGCCGCGCCGCGCTGATGCCGGTGCTGTGGCTCGCGCAGCGCGAGTTCGGCTGGATCAGCCCATCCGTACAGACGTACGTGGCCGGCCTGATGGATCTGCCGCAGGCCTGGGTCGAAGGCGTGGTCAGCTTCTACACGATGTACTGGCGGCGCCCGATGGGACGCTCGCACATCGCGATCTGCACCAACCTGTCGTGCTACCTGCGCGGCGCCGAAGACATCTATGACGCGGTCTGCCGGCGCACCGGCGTTGCCGCGGGCGAAGTTTCGGCAGACGGCAAATGGTCGATCGAGCGCGCCGAGTGCCTCGGATCGTGCGACACCGCGCCGATGCTGCAGCTCAACAACGACCGCTACGTCGAGAACCTCACGGTCGAGAGCGCCGTCGCGCTGATCGACAAACTGGATAGAGGCGGGAAATAGCAGCGTGAGCGACACCCTCCTCTTCGACTGGATCATTCCGGGCGCCAAGTCGTTCATCGTGATCTTCATGGTGCTCAACCTGGCGGCGATGCTGCTGTGGATCGAGCGCAAGGGCAGCGCGCTCATCCAGAACCGCGTCGGCGCCAACCGCGCCAGCATCCTCGGCATCATGCCGTTCAATCTCGGCTTCGTGAACACGCTGATCGCCGATCCGATGAAGCTCTTCACCAAGGAAGAGTTCGTGCCGGAAGGTGCCGACAAGTTCGTGCACGCGATTGCGCCGTTCCTCGCGCTGTTTCCGGCGGTCGTGACGATGGTCGCGGTTCCATTCGGCGACACCGCGGAGATCTTCGGCAGGACGGTGGAGCTGCAGGCGGTGCGCCTCGACGTCGGCGTGCTGTACGTCTCGGCGCTGGTGTCGATGGGCGTCTACGGCGTCGCGCTTGCCGGCTGGGCGTCGAACAACCGCTGGGCGCTTCTCGGAAGCATCCGCGGCAGCGCGCAGATGATCTCGTACGAGCTCGCGATGGGGGTCGCGCTGGTCAGCATGATCCTGTTCTACGGGTCGCTCGATCTTCAGGCGATGGTGCGCCAGCAGGGCGGGCTGTTTCTCGGGTTTCTCCCGAACTGGGGAATCTTCTACCAGCCGGTCGCGTTCCTGATCATCTTCGTCGCCGGCATCGCCGAGTCGAAGCGCGTGCCGTTCGATCTGCCCGAGTGCGAGTCCGAGCTGATCGCCGGCTACTTCACCGAATATTCGGGCGGCAAGCAGGCCTCGTTCATGCTGTCCGACTTCGCCGAGAGCGTGATGGTCGCCGGGCTGGTGACGACGCTGTTCTTCGGCGGCTGGCAGGTCCCGTACCTCTCGAAGGCCGGCCTCGCGCTTCCCGGCATGGCGACGCTTGCGGTTCCGGCGCTGGCGGTGACGCTGCTGCAGGTCGGCGCGTTCATGCTGAAGGTGCTGTTCTTCTGCTGGCTGCAGATCCTGATCCGCTGGACGATCCCGCGCTTCCGCTACGACCAGCTCATGCGCCTCGGCTGGCAGGGCATGGTCCCCATCGCGATCGCCAACCTGATCCTGACCGCCGCGCTCATCCTCTATTTCGAGAAACCGGTATGAGCCCGTTCCTCTTCTATCCGATGGCGACCGCCTCGGTCATTTTCGCACTTGCCGTCGTGCTCGCGAAAAGCCCCGTGCGCAGCGCGCTCGCGCTGGTGGCGGTGATGTCGCTGCTGGCGGTCTTCTTCGCGTTCCTGCAGGCCCATCTGCTGGCCGCGCTGCAGATCATCGTCTACGCCGGCGCCGTGATGGTGCTGTTCCTATTCGTGATCACGCTGCTCAACCTCGAGTCCGACCACGGCATCGGCGAGAAGCCGAAGGTCACGGCGGCGGGCTTCGCCGCCGGCGCGATCATTGCCGGCGGGCTCGCACTCGCGATGGCGCGCGTCGTCCAGCCGGCCGGAGCGCTGCTGCCGGCCGAATTCGGCACCACCGTCGTGCTCGCGCGGCAGATGTTCGGGCGCTACCTCGTTGCGTTCGAGCTCACGTCGCTGCTGCTGCTGGTTGCCGTCGTCGGATCGGTCGTGCTCGCCAAGCGCAGCGCGGCCGAGAATGCCGAGGAGGTCACGGGACATTGAGCGCCGCCGGTACCATCGGACTCACGCACTGGCTGGTGCTGTCGGCAATCCTGATGGCGATCGGCGCCATCGGCGTCGTCGTGCGCAGGAACGTGCTGATCATCTTCATGTCGGTCGAGCTGATGCTGAACGCGGCCAACCTCGCGTTCGTGGCCGCGGCCCACAACACCGGGGCGATGAACGGACAGTCGATCGTCTTCTTCGTGATGACGGTCGCAGCCGCGGAAGCGGCCGTCGGCCTCGCCGTGATCCTCGCGCTGTTCCGCAATCGCCAGACCATCGCCGCCGACGAAATCGCCCTGCTCAAGTGGTGAGCTGACAGGTATTCCGGAATGCACGCAGAAGCCGCCGCACCCGTCGCGCAAGCCGCGACCTACCTCCGCTACATTCCGCTGGCGCCTCTTGTGGGCGTGCTGTTCCATGTCGCGCTCGGAAATCGCCTCGGCCGCCGCGCGGTCGGGCTGGTCGCGTGCGCCAGCGTGCTCGCGAGCTTCGTGCTCGCGGCCACCGCATTCCTCGCGGTGTTCAACGGGCCGGCCGGGCTTGCGCTGTTCGATCCCGGCTACGAATGGCTGCGTTCGGGCGACCTCGCCGTCAACATGAGCTTCCGCGTCGACGCGCTCTCGTCGGTGATGGTCATGATCGTCACGGGCGTCGGCCTGCTGATCCACATCTATTCGACCGGCTACATGGCGCACGACGAGGACTACGCGCGCTTTTTTGCGTACCTCAACCTGTTCATGGCCGCGATGCTCGTGCTGGTGCTGGCCGGCAACCTTCCGGTCATGTTCGTCGGCTGGGAAGGCGTGGGCCTGTGCAGCTACCTACTGATCGGCTTCTGGTACACCGATCCGGACAAGGCGTCGGCCGGCAAGAAAGCGTTCCTCGTCAACCGCATCGGGGACGCGGGCTTCCTGCTCGGCATGTTCACGCTGTTCTGGTCGCTGGCCGACATGGGTTCGGCGAGCCTTTCGTTCGAGACGATCAATGCATCGGCCGCATCCCTCAGCCCCGGCATCGCGACCGCGGCCGCGCTGCTGCTGTTCGTCGGCGCAACGGGCAAGTCCGCGCAGATTCCGCTCTACGTCTGGCTGCCGGACGCGATGGCCGGCCCGACGCCGGTTTCCGCACTGATCCACGCGGCCACGATGGTCACCGCCGGCGTCTACATGGTCGCGCGGCTCCACGGCCTGTTCGAAGCCTCGCCGTTCGCGCTCGAAATCGTCGGTGGGATCGGTGCGACCACGGCACTGATGGCCGCGACGATCGGCGTCACGCAGAACGACATCAAGAAAGTCCTCGCGTATTCCACGGTCTCCCAGCTCGGCTACATGTTCCTCGCGCTCGGCGTCGGAGCGTTCGGTGCGGGCATCTTCCACGTGATGACGCACGCGTTCTTCAAGGCCCTGATGTTCCTCGGCGCCGGCAGCGTGATCCACGGCCTGCACGAGGAGCAGGACATCCGCCGCATGGGCGGCGTGATGGAAAAGATGCCGACCACGCACTGGACGTTCGCGATCGGCGTGCTCGCGATCTCCGGCATCCCCGGCTTTGCCGGCTTCTTCTCGAAGGACGAGATCCTCGCGTCCGCGTTCGCGACCGGCCACACCAACCTGTGGATCTGCGGCGTGGTGGGCGCGATGCTGACCGCGTTCTACATGACGCGGCTGTACGTGCTGACGTTCCGCGGGGAGTTCCGCGGCGACCATCACACGTGGTCGCACGCGCACGAGAGCCCGCGCGTGATGACGCTGCCGCTCATCGTCCTCGCGGTGCTGTCGGTCGTCGGCGGATACGTCGGTCTTCCGGCCTCGCTCGGCGGCCACGATGCGTTCGCCAGCTACCTCGCGCCGTCGGTCGGCCACCACGAGCTCGGGCTTTCGCACGAAACCGAATGGCTGCTGATGGCCGTCTCGGTGGGTGCGGCGCTGCTCGGCATGGGCACGGCCTGGATCATGTACTCGCGCGATCCGCGCGCCGACCGCGGCATGGCGCGCTCGCTTCGCAGCGTCTATCCGCGCGTGCAGCGCGCATACGATGTCGACGCGCTCTACGACCACGTCGTCGTCCAGCCGGTCATGCGCGGCAGCGAAGCGCTGTGGCAGGATGTCGACGTCGCGGTGATCGACGGCGCGGCCAACGGTACCGCTGCCGCCGCGGTCGGCTTCGGCGGCGTGCTGCGCCGCTGGTCGACCGGCAACGTGCAGCACTACATGCTGACGGTGCTCGTCGGTCTTGCGATCGCCGTGTTCGCGCTTTCGATGGCAGGTGGCCAGTGACCAGGCATCTGCTGACGCTTCTGGTGTTCACCCCGGCCATTGGCGCGCTTCTGGTCGCGCTGGTACCGAACCGCTCGCGCGCGCTGATGAGCTGGCTGGCCGTCGCCGTCTCGCTCGTCCCCGCGTTCTTCGCGTTCGAGCTGTGGAACCTGTTCGACCGCAAGTACGGCGATTTCCAGTTCGTCGAGCATTTCGGCTGGCTGCCGGGGATCGGAGCGTCCTACTTCGTCGGCATCGACGGCATCTCGCTGCTGCTGGTTGCACTGACCGTGTTCCTGACGCCGCTCGTGCTGGTTTCGGCGATGGACACCGTCCACACCAAGGTCAAAGGCTACCTGGTCGCGATGCTGCTGCTCGAGACCACGATGCTCGGCACGCTCGTCGCGCTCGACCTGCTGCTGTTCTACGTGTTCTGGGAGCTGATGCTGGTGCCGATGTTCCTGATCATCGGCGTCTGGGGCGGCGAGCGGCGCATGTACGCGTCGATCAAGTTCCTGCTGTTCACGATGGTCGGGTCGCTGCCGATGCTGGCCGCGATCCTTTACCTCGTCTTCGCGCATACGCAGGCGGCCGGGGTGCCGAGCTTCGCGCTCACCGACCTTTACGGCACGGCGATGCCGACGTCGGCGGCTACGCTGTGCTTCCTTGCGTTCTTCCTCGCGTTCGCGGTCAAGGTGCCGATGTTTCCGCTGCACACGTGGCTCCCCGACGCGCACGTGGAGGCTCCGACCGGCGGCTCGGTGATCCTCGCCGGCGTGCTGCTCAAGATGGGCACGTACGGGTTCCTGCGCTTCGTGATCCCGCTGTTCCCGAACGTGATGGCAGCTTCGGCGACCTGGATCGCGGTGCTGGCCGTCATCGGCATCGTCTACGGCGCGCTGGTCGCGATGGTCCAGCCCGACATGAAGAAGCTCGTGGCGTACTCTTCGGTGAGTCACCTCGGCTTCGTGATGCTCGGGATCGCGTCGCTGAACACGCCCGGCGTCGAAGGCGCGGTCTACCAGATGCTGAACCACGGCGTCTCGACCGGAGCACTCTTCCTTCTCGTCGGCGTCGTCTACGAAAGGCGACACACGCGCCTGATCTCCGAGTACGGCGGCCTGTGGAAGCCGCTCCCGGTCTACGCCGTCTGCTTTCTGCTGATCATGCTGTCGTCGATCGGGCTTCCGGGCATGAACGGATTCGTCGGCGAGTTCCTGATCCTGCTCGGCGGGTTCCGCTTCGACCACGTGCTCGGCGCGATCGCCGCCAGCGGCGTCGTGCTCGGCGCAGCCTACATGCTGTGGATGTACCAGCGCGTGATGTTCGGCGAGGTCACCAACGAGAAGAACCTGGCGATGAAGGACATGAGTGGGCGTGAGCTCGCCGTGATCGTCCCGCTGATCGTGCTCGCGTTCGTGATGGGCGTTTACCCGAAGCCGTTCTTCGACACGATGCATGCGTCGGTGGCGACGGCGATCCACCGCATTCCGCCGGCGGCGATGGCCGCGGCCGGACACGTCGGCGATGCACGTCCTGCAAAAGTGCGCCTGCCGGGCACGCCCACATCCGTGACGTACGAAGCGCCGTCGGGCGCCGGGCACGCCGCCGGAGCAACGGAGTAACATGCCGCAGCCGATGTCATTCCAGTCGCTTCTGCCCGTGCTTCCGCTGCTTGCGGGAAGCGCGTGGGCCATGCTCGTGCTCGTCGTCGAGATGTTTTCGACGTCCCGGCGGTTCACCGGCGTCGCGTGGCTGTCGATCCTCGGCCTGGTCGGAATCGCCGCGCTGGCGCTGCAGCCGTATCCGCCGGGCGTCTATGTAAACGCGCTTGCCTACGACAGTTATACGACGTTCTTCACCGTGCTGACGTGCGCGTTCGGAATCGGGGCGATGGTGCTGTCGATCGACTATCTTCCAGCGGCCGGCATCAACAAGGGCGAATATTATCCGCTGATGCTGTTCGCCGTGCTCGGCGTCGTGATCATGGCTGCGGCCACCGACCTGATCGTGATGTTCGTCGGGCTCGAGACGATGTCGATGGCGGTCTACGTGCTGGCCGGCATCCTGCGCAACGACGTGCGCTCGAACGAGGCCTCGCTCAAGTACTTCCTGCTCGGGGCTTTCGCGTCGGCGATTCTTCTCTACGGAATCGCGACGCTGTTCGCGATGACCGGCTCGACGACGCTGGCGGACATCTCGGCGTCTCTCGCCCGTCCCGGCATCTCGCCGAACGACCACCTCGTGATGGTTCTCGGCGCCGGCTTCGTGCTGGTCGGGCTCGGCTTCAAGATCGCCGCCGTGCCGTTCCACCTGTGGACGCCGGACGTCTACGAGGGCGCGCCCACGTCGGTTACCGCGTTCATGGCCACTGCGGTCAAGGCGGGCGGTTTCGCGGCGCTGCTCCGCACGGCGATGGTCGGCCTCGCGCCGCTGCATCCGGATCTCGAAGGCGTGCTGTGGGCGCTGTCGGCGATCACGATGACGGCCGGCAACCTGATCGCGCTTCGCCAGCAGAGCCTCAAGCGCATGCTCGCGTACTCGTCGATCGCGCACACCGGATACCTGCTGATGGGCGTCGTCGCCGGCACGTCCGCGGGTGCGGAAGCTGTCCTCTTCTACCTGGTCGCGTACGGCGCGATGAACATGATCGCGTTCGGCGTGATGATCGCGCTCGCCAATGGGCCCCGGTCGGCCGAGAAGATATCCGACTACGCCGGGCTCTCGAAGGCGCATCCGATGCTCGCCGCGGCGATGACGATCTCGATGCTGTCGCTGACCGGCATGCCGCCGCTGTTCGGCTTCGTCGGAAAGCTCTACCTGTTCCAGACCGCGCTTGCGCACGGCCTCGTCGTGCTGGTCGTCGTGGCATGCTTCAACAGCGTGCTGTCGGCGGCGTACTACCTCGGCGTGGTGCGCACGATGTATTTCGAAGCGCCGGCCGAAGGCAACGTGCTTGCCAGGCCGTCGGTGCTGGCGTGCGCCGTGGTTTCGGTCGCGACCGTCGTCACGGTCGTCGCCGGCGTCGTGCCGGCGGGAATCCTCGGAGCGGTGGCGCGCGTGTTCAAGAACGTGCTGGCAGGGTAGGCCCTGCCGCGCCGACGACGGCGATGGCATTAGATCCTGCCGAGCCATAGCAGTCGCACGTGACCTCCCGTCGTGACCTTGCCCCGGCCGCCGGCGTCTTCCTGGTCGCGCTCGCGTATCTTCTCGTTCTGCGTCCCTACGGATTCCAGCTCGAGGACGAAGGCACGCACCTGTTCTGGTTCGACCGCGTCATGCGCGGCCAGCAGCCGTACGTCGACTTCCACACCGGCTACACGCCCGGCTTCTTCGCGTTCGGCAAGGCGGTGTTCTCGCTGTTCGGCGAGTCGGCGACGGCACTTCGCGCGGTGCTGGCGGTCGTCAACGCTTTGACAGCGGCCGGCATGGCCGAGCTTACGCGCCGTATCACCGGATCGTGGATCGCGTGGGTACCGCCGCTGCTGTGGCTCGCGTTCGTGCCGGTCTTCACCGGGGAGTTCGCGGCGTTCAACGTCCCCTATCCGACGTGGGCGGTCACGTTCGCATGGGCTCTGCTCGCATTTGCCATGCTCGCGTGGATCGAGTCTCGCCAGGCCGCGCTGCTCGTCGGCGCCGGCGCAGCCGCGGCGCTCGCGATGTGGTTCCGCCCGAACTCGGGCGCGTTCGCGCTCGCCGCCGCGACGTGGCTCGTCGTTGCAGCAAGCTCGCGACGTTCGTTGCTCGACCGGATTGCCGCGCCGCTGGCAGCGGTGTTCATGGCGGCCGGCGTCTGGTACACGTTCGAATTTCGCGTGGCGGGGATGGACGCGCTCGTCCACCTGGTGCCGATGTTTGCCATCGCTGCGCTGCTCGCGGGTCCGGTGGCGCGGCGACTTCCACGCCGGGATACAGCCGGCACAGCGGCATCGCTGGCCTGCCTCGGTGCGGCGTTCGCGATCCCGACTCTGGCGTGGGCGCTCCCATTGTGGCTGTCGCTCGGCCGCGACCGTTTCCTGTACGAAGTCTTTCTCGTCGGCGCGGACTACCAGACGCTGTACTACAAACCGCATCCGCCGGCCGAGCCGTACGCTCTGCTGATCGTGGCGACGCTGATCGCAGTCGCGGTCGGCGGCCGTTTCGTCGCCGCGCGACGCGTACGGCCGCTGCCGATTCTGCTCACGGTTGCAGCCGTCGGCGCAATCACGAAGCTGGTCGTATTCCGCGAGGGTCTCGCTCCGGAAGGCCTCGTTCATTCGATCGTCGCGCAACTCGAGAACGCGTCGTTCTGGCTTGCCGCGGTCACCAGCTTCGGCGCCGCCGGCTGGCTGTGGCGGGTCGGCGCCGACGAGCTCGGGCGCTCGCCGCGCACGCGCGCGCTGCTGGTGCTGACGCCGATCGCGACGGCGATGTACATGCAGATGTTCCCGCGCAGCGATTTCATGCACCAGATCACGTCGGTGCCGCTGACGATGGTTGTCGCATGCGGCCTTCTCGACCGGACGGCGGCGTGGTGGAGCCGCGGCCACTGGCCGAACCGCTGGAACGCGGAATTCATCGTGCGGCTCAAGGTGCTCACGGCTGCGGCCGCGACCGTCGCCATCGGTTTCGTCGACAATCTCGGCGGGCCGATCCAGTCGATGATGCGCGCCGCGCCGGTAACGCCGATGCCTGCGCGACTCGACGTTCGCGTCGAAGCCGCCGCCGGCGACGAAGTCGAGTCGATCGCATCGACCGTCGCGTTCCTTCGTGCCCGAACCGACGAAGGCGAGGCGCTGTGGTCGTTCCCGGCGACGAGCGGGCTCTTGTTCGCGGCCGGCCGGGCAAACGTCGCGCCTCACGATTACTGGTACCCCGGCCGCCCCGACCGGGCCGAGGAGGCGCGCGTGCTCGGGCTGCTCGCGATCGCGCGTCCGCGCTTCATCGTCACGCTGAACAAGGGATGGAATTTCCTCGACGAGTCGCCCGCGTATTTCTCGCAGCTTCGAGCCTTCGTGGTGCGCGAATATGGGCTGGCCGCGCGTTACGGGCGCTACGACATTCTCGGCAGGCGCGACGTGATCGGTGGCGATGCTTCGCTGCCTGACATTTCACCGATGCCCGCGGGAACCGCCTCGGGTCGCGACAGCGTCATCCAGCCGAACCTCGAACGGCGCCGCCAGGCCGCGTGGCGATGGATGGAATCGATGACGCCGGAAGAAGCGCAGGCGGCTGCACTTCCTGAAGACCGGCATGGCGCGCTGCTTCTTCTTCGAGCACTGCGCGACGGCGGGGACATGCGCGGCGCCGCGTGGGCGATCCTCGGATACGAATCGAAGGATCCGCGCATCCGGCGCGAAGCCGTCGACGCGATGCTGGCGCTTTCGCGCGCGAATCGCGCTGCGAGGACTCGTTTTGCTGACGATTTCAATGCAGCCGTCTACCGGCCGTTCGTCGCCCAACTTGCCGCTGCTGCGAACGAGCTGAGCAGGATCGAGCTTCTCCGGCCATTCGCGAGCGATGTGGCCGAGCTCGCCGCGGCCGGAGACTCCGCGAACTGACGTTTCCCGCTGCATCCGGGTTTGCCGGTCTGACAACGGCCGGAATAGGACAACCGCGTCGAATGCGCGCGTCCGCGATGGACATCGTTCGCGGCAACCAGAAGTATCGCGCTCAATCGATCAGGACCCGCACCGGGTCCGGGGGAAGCATGAAAACCAAGTCCATTCTGCACGTGTTTGCCGCGTTCATCACGCAGGCAACGCTGGTCGCTCTCGTGTTGTCCGCTGCGACTGCGCACGCTGCCGATCCGAAGCTGGATCGCACGGTTCTCCCGATCGCCGAGCCGGACTACCCGCACAGCGACGTTTTCGATGCGCGAAATGCAAAAATGCCGCCTCGCTTTCAGGTCAAGGCGCCGGCGGGAGCTCCCAACGTCCTCATCGTGCTGATCGACGACATGGGCTTCGGCATGTCGGGCGCGTTCGGCGGCCCGCTCCACATGCCGACGGTCGAGCATCTGGCCGCCGAGGGTCTGCGGTACAACCAGTTTCACACGACGTCGCTGTGCTCGCCGACGCGCACCGCGCTGCTCAGCGGACGCAATCACCACATGAACAACATGGGCGTGATCACCGAATTCGCGAGTGGTTTCCCCGGCTACACGGGACAGCGGCCGAACGACGTCGCGCCGCTTGCCGAGATGCTGCGCCTGAATGGCTACAGCACCGGTTTCTTCGGCAAGAATCATGAGACCGCGGCGTGGGAAGTCAGCCCGTCGGGTCCGACCGACCGCTGGCCGACGCGTTCCGGCTTCGACAAGTTCTACGGCTTCATTGGCGGCGAAACCAACCAGTGGGCGCCGATGCTCTACGACGGCCTGACGCAGATCGAGACGCCGCATACCGCGAACTACAACTTCATGACCGACATGACCGACAAGGCGATCGCCTGGATGCAGTTCCAGAAGGCGCTGACGCCGGACAAGCCGTTCTTCCTGTATTTCGCGCCGGGAGCGACGCACGCCCCGCACCACGTGCCGAAGTCGTGGATCGAAAAATACAAGGGCAAGTTCGACGGCGGCTGGGACAAGATGCGCGAAGAGACGCTTGCCCGTCAGATCCGTCTCGGCATCGTCCCGGCGGATACCAGGCTCGCGCCCAAGCCGCCCGGCATCAAGGACTGGGACACGCTGAATGCCGACGAAAAGAAGCTGTTTACGCGCCAGATGGAAACGTTCGCCGGCTTTGCCGAGTACGCGGATACCGAAGCCGGCCGTCTCGTCGATGCGATCAAGGAGACCGGTGAGTATGACAACACGCTGATCGTCTACATCGTCGGCGACAACGGGACGAGCGCCGAAGGCGGCATGGACGGCGTGTTCAACGAGTACACGTATTTCAACGGCGTTGCCGAGACCGTCGCCGATCAGCTCAAGTATTATGACCAGTGGGGAGGCCCGATGACGTATCCCCACATGGCGGCGGGCTGGGCGATCGCCGGCGATACGCCGTTTACGTGGGCGAAGCAGGTCGCATCGGACTTCGGCGGAACGCGCAACGGCATGGTCATGAGCTGGCCGAGCCGCATCAAGGCCAAAGGCGAGATCCGCAGCCAGTTCCACCACGTGATCGACATCGCGCCGACGATCCTCGAAGCCGCCTCTCTTCCCGAGCCGAAATCGGTCAACGGCACCAGGCAGTCGCCGATCGAAGGCGTCAGCATGGTCTACTCGTTCGACGACGCCGGCGCGGCGTCAAAGCGGCATACGCAATATTTCGAAATGTTCGGAAATCGCGCGATCTACTCCGACGGCTGGTTTGCACGCGTGATCCACCGCGCGCCATGGGAGATGAAACCGCGGGCCACTCTCGAGAACGACACATGGGCCCTGTACGACACCCGCAGCGATTTCAGCCTGTCGCATGACGTGGCGGCGGAGAATCCCGGCAAGGCGAAGGAGCTCGAGAAGCTGTTTCTCAAGGAGGCCGAGAAATACCGCGTGCTGCCGCTCGACGACCGCACCATGGAGCGCGGTGTGGCGAAGCTCGCCGGACGCCCGGACCTCATGGACGGCCGCACTACCCTGACGCTTCATGCCGGCATGAAGGGAATGTCCGAGAACGTCTTCATCAACGTCAAGGACACCTCGCATACGATCACCGCCGAGGTGGAGGTGCCGCGCGGCAAGGCGAACGGCGTCATTATCGCCCAAGGCGGACGTTTTGGCGGCTGGAGCCTTTACCTCGACAATGGCAAGCCGACCTACACGTACAACTATCTCGGCCTGGAGCGTTCCACCGTGCAGGCGCCCGCGGTCCTCGGTGCAGGTAAGTCCACGGTGCGCTTCGACTTCGCGTACGACGGCGGCGGACTCGGCAAGGGCGGCATGGCTTCGCTTTCGGTCAACGGCAAGCCGGTCGGCCAGAAGCGACTCGAACGCACGCAGGCGGTGATTTTTTCCGCCGATGAGACCGCCGACGTCGGCGTGGATGATGCGACACCGGTCGTCGAAACCTACGCGAAGGACAGCGCGTTTACCGGCAGGATCGACAAGGTCACGGTCGAGGTGAAACCGGCGGCGCACTGAGCGGTCCGCCGGCTGTTCGCGTCGCGCACGGAAACAGACGCGCCCGGACCGAGCTACGCGTTGCGGATCAGCACGCCGCCGTCGACGACGAGCACGGAGCCTGTCACGAACGTCATCGCCGGCAGGCAGAAGTTGAGCGTTGCGTGCGCAACCTCTTCCGGCTCGCCGTAACGTCCGAGCGCCGTGCGCCTTTTCGCAAAGATCATCTTGGCTTCGTCCGGGATTGCATCGGTCATGCCGGTGCGGATCGGGCCGGGCGCGATGCAGTTGACGGTGATCGCCTCGCTTCCGAGCTCGACCGCAAGCGATCGCGTCAGGCCGATCACGCCGTGCTTGGCGGCGGTGTACGCGGCTCCATATTTGGTCGCGCCGAAGCCTTCGGTCGACGCGATGTTGACGATGCGCGGGGTCGCCGACTTGCGCAGGAACGGAAGCGCCGCGCGCACGACGCGGGTCTGGCCGGTCAGCAACACGTCGAGCGACTTCGCCCAGTTCTCTTCGAAATCGGTCGCATCGATCGGCGTCATCCAGACGGCGCCGGCATTGTTGACGACGATGTCGAGGCCGCCGAAATGTGCCGCGCCCTCGCCGACGACCTTCGCGACGGCCGCGCTGTCGGTGACGTCCATCTCCCAGCCCCTCGCCGAACCGCCCGCAGACGAGATCTCGCGGACAACGGCTGCTACGCGGTCGCTGCCGACATCGGTCACGATCACATGCGCGCCTTCGTCGGCAAACAGGTGCGCGGTGGCCCGCCCCATGCCGGATGCAGCGCCGGTAACCAGCGCAATTTTTCCCGCGACCGAGCGGCTGAGCTTCGAAAGACGAGCCTTCTGTTCCATGACGTCCTCTGCGACGGATGCGCGCGCCGGGACGGCGCTGCGCAGGTCGGCTGGCGGTGCATAGCGGTGGGCGGACGGGCGGCCAAGCGGACGTCGCGCCCGAACCGGTCGCACCGGATTCGGAACCCGCTAGTCTGCCGCGGCCATGACCGAACGCCGCAGCGTCTATTCCGGAACCCGGTGGGAGCCGCTGGTTGCATACTGCCGCGCAAAGCGCGTCGGAAGCTTCATCGCGGTCTCCGGTACCGTCGCCGCCGACGAGCACGGCAACGCAGTCGCGCCGGGCGACGTCCATGCCCAGACGCTCTACGCCCTGGCGAAGATCGAACGGGCGCTCGCTGAGCTCGGCGCCGGCATGAGCGACGTCGTCCGCACCCGATGCTTCCTTACCGACCTGTCGCGCTTCGACGAGTTCGCACGCGCCCACCGCGAAGTGTTCTCCGGCATCGATCCCGCAGCGACGGCCGTGGAAGTGTCGCGCCTCGTCGCTCCGGAGTATGTGGTCGAGATCGAAGTCGATGCGATCGTCACCGACTGACCGCGCAGCCGGGTCGACGTGGAAGGCACGGCGCTGTAAACCGGAGCGAGCATGTCTTTGAAGTCGACCATCGCGCCTCGCGTCGCCGGGATGATCACGAGCACGCGCACGCGCGACCTGCGGCGCCGTGCCGTCGAGCTCCGCCGTTACCTTGGCGGCGGCCGGCACCGCGTCCACTATTTTCACCAGGTCGACGATCCGTACAGCCATCTTGCCGCACAGCTCCTCGAGCCGTTTCTCGAACGGTACGACGTCGAGCTCGACGTGCACCTGGTCGGTCCTCCGGCTGATGCGGCAGCTCCCGATCGCGAGCGTCTCGTCGAGTATTCCCGCGTGGACGCCTCGCGCGTCGCCGCGGAACGCGGCCTCGTGTTTCGCGATCCGGGCGCGCAGCCGGCCGATGCTCTCGTCATGCTTGCAACGCGCCTGCTGGCGACAGCGCCGTCGCCGCGGGCGTTCGCGGCGCTTGCCCCCAAGGTCGGCGAAGCGCTGTGGGATCACGACGACGAGACGCTCCACGCGCTCGTCCGCGATCAGCCTCGCGCAGCGTCGGTGGACGTCCGGTCGGTCCTCGCTGCCGGCGAGCAGCTTCGGACCAGTCTCGGGCACTATCTGGGCGCGGTGTTCTGTTACGGCGGGGAATCGTACTGGGGTGTCGACCGGCTCGGGTATCTCGAGAACCGGCTCGTCGGCCTCGGCGCCGCGCGCGATGCGAACGCGCTGCTGCTCGCACCGCGCATCGACGTCACGGGCGATACCATCGGCGCCGGCGGCGCGGCGATGACGCTTGAATATTTCGTCTCGCTGCGCAGCCCGTACAGCTACATCTCGATGCCGCGCACGTATGCGCTGGCGGCGAGGACCGGCGTCGAGCTGAAGCTCCGGCCGGTGCTTCCGATGGTCATGCGCGGGCTCGCCGTTCCCGCGGCCAAACGCTGGTACATCACGCTCGACTCCAAGCGCGAAGCCGATTCGATCGGCGTTCCGTTCGGAAGGATCGCCGATCCCGTGGGACGTCCGGTCGAGCGCGCGTTCTCGCTCTATCCGTACGCTGCGTCGAAAGGGCGCGCCGCCGAATACCTCCACTCGTTCTGCCGCGCAGCGTTCGCCGAAGGCGTGGCGACCGGCACCGATGAAGGACTCCGGCACGTGATCGAAGGAGCCGGCCTGCCGTGGGCCGATGCCATGCGCCACGCCGACCAGGACGGCTGGCGCGCCGAGCTCGAAACGAACCGCGAAGAGATGCTCGCGATGGGCCTGTGGGGCGTGCCGAGCTATCGCCTGCGCGGCCCCGCCGGCCATGCGGATTTCTGCACGTGGGGCCAGGACCGGATTCACCAGGTCGAATCGGAAATCCGTCTGCGCGCCGCGCAAAATCCTGCGTGACGATTCGAGGCAGAGCCACGTCGGGCGGCCGGCGCGACCGGAAAGTTGAGCAGCAAGACGGGCTGTGGCGGACGATGCGTGCCGGGCGGCGTCCGCAAATAAAAAAGCCGGGCAGTTGCTGGGGGGAAGACAACTGCCCGGCTTGGCAACCGGAGACCGTGGGTGAGGGGGAGGGACCCTCCCAACGGCCTTTTTTCCCGGTCGAAGAACGGCGTGCGGGGACGCCGTTCTCAGTGCCGGTCGGTGGAAGATAAAGGAGGGGAAACTCCCACTCGTCCGGCTTCGGGAACGTAGACGGGAGCAGCAGGGCTTCATTCGATGACAGAAACGATTTTTTCGACGACGCCGCGCCGCGAGCGTGCAGTTTTCCCGGCTTTTCGGGGTTTTACGACGCGTGCGGTGACCGCGGCCGCTCTCGCTTCTGCTGCAGTCGTCACGTGGAATCTTGCAGCCGTGACATGCGCCCGCGCCGCTGAGGGGGCCGCGCCGAAGCGGATCATCTCGCTCGCGCCCGCGATTACCGAGACGCTGTTCGCGCTCGGTCTCGGCGCCCGGGTGGTCGGTGTCTCGACGTACTGCGATTATCCGCCGGACGCAGCCGCGCTTCCGAAGGTCGGAACGTTTACCGAGCCGGTCGCCGAAGTCATCGTCGCGCTCCACCCCGATCTGGTTCTGACTTCTCCGAGCCCCGGAAACGAAACTGCCGTGCGCGCCATCGAGCGCACCGGCGTACGCGTGGCGGTGGTGCAGAGTGAAGGAGCAATTGCCGAAGCACGCAGCGCCATGCTCGACATTGCGCGCAACGTCGGCGCGATCGACGAAGGCAACCGCCTCGTTGCCGAGCTCGACGCGCGTCTCGCGGCACTGAAGGCCCGCGCGCGCGATCTTCCGCACCTGCGTGCTGCCGTAGTGATCGGCCGCGAGCCGCTCGTGCTGGCGGGTCCGGCGAGCTACCTCGGCGAGCTTGTCGAGCTTGCCGGCGGCGTCAATGTCGCGGCAGCAATCGGGGGTCGCTGGCCGCGCGTCGGAATGGAGTTCCTGGTCGCAGCCAGACCCGACGTGCTGATCGATCTGACCTCGGCGATGGGCGGAGCTCTGAAGGAGACCGCAGCTGCAAGGACCAGCGAAACCGCGAAGAACAGCGAAGCCGCGGAAACAGACGCCACCGCACAAAATCCCGCGGCATCATGGCTCGAGCTCGGGTCCGTTCCCGCGGTGGCCAACGGCCGCATCATAACGGAGCGCGATTCGATGATGCTGCGCCCGGGCCCGCGGATGGCCGATGCGGCCGACACGCTGTTCGCGGCGTTGCATCCCGCTTTGCGAAGCGACGCAGCGACGATGCCTGGAACCTCTGCACCCGTTCCCGACGCATCCGGCGACACGGCAGGACGCTGACCGGATGCCCGGCCGTCTGACCCCGACAAGGCTTGCGAGCGGTGTGGCGGCGACGGCGCTCGGAGCGGCCGTTGCAATCGCGATCGCGCTCACGGTCGGGAGCGTGCCCGTCGACTTTCACGCGCTCGTCGCGGGCGATCCCGGCATGCGCACGATTTTCTTCGACCTGCGGCTTCCGCGCGTGCTGCTCGCGGCGATCGTCGGCGCAGCGCTGGCCGTATCCGGCGCAGCGCTGCAGCCGACCCTGCGCAATCCGCTCGCGAGCCCGGAGATCATCGGCGTCTCCGGCGGAGCCGCAATCGCTGCGGTGCTTGCGCTGGCGTTTCTTCCGGCCGGAGCGATGTCGAACGGCCTCGTGCCGGTCATCGCGTTCGCCGGTGCAACGGCATCGAGCCTGCTCGTGTTCCAGCTCGCGCACGTGCGCGGACGGCTCGACCCGTACACGCAGGTGCTTGTCGGCGTGACGTTCAATACGTTCGCGGCGGCGCTGATCCTGCTCGTGCACGCGCTCGTCGATCTCAAACGCTCCCACTCGATCGTGTTCTGGATGATGGGCGGCATCGCGATCGAGCCGTATCCGGTGGTCGCGCTCGCGGCTGCGCTGGTCGCAGCAGCGACGTTTGCGCTGCTGCGCGACGCCCGCTCGCTCGACCTGCTGGCGCTCGGCGACGAAGCCGCGCGTTCGCTCGGCGCCGACGCCGATTCGGTGCGCCGGCGCGTGTTCCTGGCATCGTCGCTGCTGGTTGGTGCGGTCGTCTCGCTTTGCGGCATCATCACGTTCGCGGGGCTCGTCGTTCCGCACGTGCTGCGCCGCCTGCTCGGAAGCGACAACCGCCTGCTGCTTCCCGCATCGTTCTTCGGCGGCGCTGCGTTTCTCGTCGCATGCGATGCGCTTGCGCGATGGGTCGCCGCGCCGGCCGAGCTGCCGGTCGGCGCAATCACGGCGCTCGCCGGTGCGCCGTTCTTCGTCTACCTGCTGCGTCGCGGCCGTGAGAAGCACGGAGGCCTGGCATGAGCCACGCTGCGTCCAATGTTCGCAGCGTTCCGATGGCCGGGAGCGATCCCCGATGACGCGCGGCAGGCTGCACTTTGATGCTGTCTGCTACTCGCACGAAGCGCAGAGGCGCGGCGGAGCGCCGCCGTGCCTTTCGGACATCCGCTTGTCCGTCGAGCCAAGTCGAAGCCTTGCCATCGTCGGACCGAACGGATCCGGCAAGACCACGCTGCTGCGGCTCGCGGCGGGAGAGATCAAGGCCGCGTCGGGCCGCATCGAGATCTGCGGGCTCGATCCGTCGCGGGCGCCGCGCCGCGAGATGGCCCGGCGCATCGCAGTCGTTGCAGCGCACGCGTCGGTCGGCTTCGGGTATACGGTCGAGGAAGTCGTGCTGATGGGGCGCGCGCCGTGGGTCGAAGGCTACGGGCTCGAGTCGGACGAGGACGTGGCGATTGCGCGCGACGCGATGACGGCGCTCGACGTCGCGCATCTCTCCCACCGGATCTTCGACAGCCTTTCGAGCGGCGAGCGCCAGCGTGCGGCGGTTGCGCGCGCGCTCGCGCAGCAGCCGGAGCTGCTGCTGCTCGACGAGCCCGGTGCGTTCCTCGACATCAAGCACCAGATCGAGCTCTACGACGTGTTGCTCGAGCGCAGCCGCGCGGCCGGACTGACCGTCGTCTCCGTGCTGCATGATCTCAATCTCGCGGCGCTCTATTTCGAGGACGTCGCGATGATCCGCGACGGACGCATCTTCGCGTACGGCGCGCCGGACGACGTGATCACATACGCGAACGTGCGAGCCGTTTTCGATACCGACGTTTACGTCGACCGCAATCATCTGACGGGCCACCTGAATGTGCTTCCGCTGCGTCGAGGCATGGCTCGTGCAGCCGAAGGCGGGCGGCAACGGGAATCGTCCGAATGAACGCCGCCGACGTCGCGTTCGCCATCCTTGCAGCCGCTCTCGTGGGCGCGGCCCTGGCGGCGACGTTCGTTGCGGACACTCGGCGCGGAGCGAATGCCGTTTATGCATGCGGGCTCACGCTCGCCGCGATGCTGGCGGCGCTCGGCGCGTTCGCAGCCGCCGCGCTGCAGGCCTTTGTCGTCCTGGCTGCCGCTGCGCTGCAGCGGCGTGCGGACGCGAACGCCGTCGAGTCGACGAATGTCCCCATGCTTCGGGACGACGCGGAAACGCCGCGCGCGCGAAGCCTGGGCAGTGTCGCGCTCGTGCTCGCATTCTTCGCCCTTGCAGCCCACGCGCTCCTGATTGCGCGCTGGCCGCTCGATCCGATGAGCGCGGCGGCCGGCCCGCAGCACGTGAGTCTCTCGCACTACGTTTTTGTCAGCCTGCTGCTGTTCACGATCGGGATGCTCGCGATCGTGCTCCAGCGCACCGCGCGCGCGGCATGGATCGGAGTGGGATTGATGAGCGGCGCGTCGGTGCTGGCCATTGCCGCCGTCGCGCGGTTCGTCGGCGGTGCGGGCGACGGACGGCTTCTGGCAGCGCTCGTGGTCGTGATGTCGTCGGTTGCGCCGCTCGTGGCCATCCGGCTCGGCAGCCTCGATCTCGATGCGAAGGCGGCCGGGCGATTCGCCAATGGCCTGGCCGGAGCCCTCGTCGGAATCACCATCGCTCTTCTGACGGACACGTGGTGATCACCGGCGTTCCGCAAACCCTGCAGCCGCTGCTCGCCGACCTCGTTCTGTGCGCGGGCATTCTTGCGCTGGTGGTGTGCGCGCAGGTCGTCTCGCTTCGCGCGCGCAGCGCGGACGTTGCGCTGCTCGTCTTCGCGGCGACCGCCGTCGCGTCGGTCGCATCGATGGACGCGCAGCCGGGCTGGGCGGTTCCACGAATGCTCGTCGTCGATCCGTTCGGGTCGTTCTTCCAATTCACGCTGTCGATGATGGCGATGGCAGAGGTATGGCTGGCCGCGCGCTCGCGTGCGGAGCCGGCGGGAACGTCGCGCTGGTCGGCAACGGCGCTTGCCGCATCGCTGCTTGGAATGTTCACGATGGTCAGCGCGGCCAACGTCGTTACGGCATGGCTGGGATTCGAAATGGTGAGCATGGCGTGGGCGCTGTGGATCGGCACGCAGCGCGGCGCCGCGCTCGCCGAAGCGGCCGCAGCCCTGCTGCAGGCCGTGGCGGCATCCGCGACGGCGCTGCTCGGCTTCGCGCTGCTCTACGGGCTGACCGGCACGCTCGAATACGCGGGCCTCGGCTCGAGGCTGCCGCTCGCGCTCGCCATGCCCGGCGGCAGGGCAGTGCTCTACACGGGCCTGGTTCTGGTGCTGGCCGGGTTCGCATCACGGATCGCGGTCGTCGCTTGGCAGCCATGGCGGGCCGATCTGACGGAGAATGCACCGCTCGCGGTATCGGCGTGGCTCGAGACGGCCGGCACGATCGCCGTGCTCGCGATGATCGCGCGCTTCCTGCGCGCCACGCTGGTCGCGTCGTTCGCAAGCGGCTACTGGATCGCACTTCCCGGAATCCGCTGGCCGCACGTGATCTCGGTCGCGGCCATGGTGACGATGACGATGGGCAACCTGGCCGCCGTTCGCGCCGACAATCTGCGCCGCATGATCGCATGGCTGTCGGTTGCGCAGTCCGGCTACCTGATGATGGGACTGGCGGCCGCGAGCGATCGCGGCCTCGAGGCCATGCTCACGCACGGTGTCGTGTACGCGCTGATGCTGATGGGAGCGCTCGCGTGCCTGGCGCCGGTGCTCGAGCAGGTCGGGCACGCAGGCGGACCGGACATCGACGTGCTGCGCGGTCTTGCGCGGCGTGGAGGAAGCTGCCGGATGCTGTCGGCCGCGCTCGTCGTATTCTTCCTGTCGCTCGCGGCTGTGCCACCGCTGGCCGGATTTGCGGGCAAGGCGCGGCTGTTCACCGCGGTGTTCGGTTCGAACGACCTGCTGCTTGCCGCGATCGGCGGTCTCAACAGCGTGCTGGGCCTCGTCTGCAGCGTGCGCGTCAGCGCCATGCTGTTCGAGCGAACCGGCGCAGAGGACGCGGACCCTGGCCGTCGGCGACAGCGCCCCGTCGAGCTCGACGCCGACGCGATGCTGCTGATCGCGCTGCTGCTGGCGGGGACGATCGGCATCGGGCTGTGGCCGGACGCACTGGTGTCGTTCGCGTCGCGATCGGTGGCGTTCTTCGGTGGATGAGGCAATCTGCCGCGCCGTAGTGGCCCGGGTCCGTCGGGCGGGCGCGACGCACGGAAGGGGTATCGCAGTGAATCGAAACGCATTCGTGAGTCGTCTGGCCGCCGCCGCGCGGCTTTCTCTTCCGCTGGCTATCCTGGGCATTGGCGTGCTGCTTCCGCAGTGCGGGCCGAGCGATGCAACCGAGACCGTCGGGTTCGTGCTCGACCGCAACGTGGGTCGCATCAAGAGCATCGATTTCAAGGTCAACGCTTCGTCGGGAAACTTCACGAAATCCGACGGAGGTTGCGATCCGAGCAATGCGGCGGCCGGCACGAACATCGTGATTGCCGGATCGTCTTCGGCGGCGACGGTTGCCGTAGCGACTTCCAGTGGGCTCGTTGCGGCCAGCTCCTCTTCCACGTCGACCGAAGAGCCCACGACCACGACCAGCACGACGACGACGACGCACACCACCAACACGACCGCCAGCACGTCTTCGACCACGACGACGATCGGCAGCGGAAAGCCCGAATTCGATTCGAACTCGGACGGCGGTCAGCTGACCATCCACATCTCCAACCCGAACGGGATTCCTTCGGGCTCGGCGCTGGCGTTCTGCCGCTTCCAGGGCAGTGCCAGCGAAACCGACTTCGACATCACCACCACGAGCTGCACGCTGGCGAACGGTGCGTCGTGCGACCTCACCCATCCGGCAGCAGTCGTGACGGTCAGTACGACCACGACGACGACGGTTACGACGACGACGGTCACACTGCTCGACATCGGCGAGGGTTGCTCAGCAAACAGCGAGTGCAGCAGCAGCCACTGTGTCAGCGAAGTCTGCTGCAGGACCGCGTGCGACGGTAGCTGCGGTGCGTGCATCCTGGAGTTGACAGGACTACCCGATGGAACGTGCGGGACCTGTTCCGTAACGGCTTGCGACAACAACGGGGACTGCGTCCTCCCGTAGGTGCCGCCGCCCTGAGCGTGAAGCTGGAAAGCAGTCAGCCGAGCAGCGCCGCAAACGTCTTCGCGAACGTATGCGTGTCGCCCGGCCAGCGCGCGGAAACATAGTTTCCGTCGCGCACGACGAACGCCGGCCGTTCGTCGTCGAAACGATCGCGGCTGGTGCCGCCGGTTTTCCGCTTCGCATCGGGGTCGTTCGGGGCGACGTCGAGGAAGTCGGACGGCGACGACAGCACGCGCGTGACTTCGGCCTCGACGCTCCGGTATCCGGGCGCTTCGCCGGGATTCTCCATGTACGTCCGGTAGTAGTTCGGATCCCAGAAACGGGCGATGCGGCCGACCTTCCAGCCTGCATTTTCGAGCGCCCACGTCAGCGCCGTCGTCTTTCTGCCGAACAGCACGGACCTTCCCGAGCGCGCATCGATGCTGCGCGCCGCAAGCACGACACCGTGGCAGATCGCACCCACCGGTTTTCCAGCTGCGAAAAATGCGGCGACGAGTCGCTGGAGAACGTCGCTTTCGAGATACTCGCGCATTCCGCGGGCGCGGTGGCCGCCGGGCAGGATCAGCCCGTCGAATGCGTTCGCGTCGAGCGAATCCCATCGAAGCGGCGCCGCATACGCAGGGTCGGCCGTCATCGCGGCGTAAGCAGCCCGGCCTTCGGAGTCGGCGCGAAGAACTGCGCCGACGAGCCTCAGCTTCTTTAGCAGCGGGATTCGTCCCCACGGATCGAGTCCTTCGCCGGTAACCATCACGTCGTCGGCAACGGCCGCACGACCATCGGGCGTCGCAAACGACACCTCGTGGCCGAGCCTGCGAAGAACTTTCCAGCTCACGGCCGCTTCGGTCGGATCGAAGTCGCGGCGAGGCAGCGGGATGAGGACGCGGGCCATTACGCGCCGGTGATGATCTCGACGCGATATCCGGTCACGGTGGTGACGAGCTCCATGAACGCGTCGAACGTGACGGGCTTGCTGATGAACGAGCTTCCGCCGAGCTCGTAGGTCTGGTGCACGTCCTCCTCGGCCCGCGACGTCGTCAGCACGAAGATCGGGATGTCGCGGAACGACGGATCCGCCTTGATCTCGGCAAGCACCTCGCGCCCGTCCTTGCGCGGCATGTTGAGGTCGAGAAGGATCAGGCCCGGCCGCGGTGACGTCCACGGCTCGGCGAAGCGACCCTGACGGCGCAGGTAGTCCATGACTTCCTGGCCGTTCTTGACGAAGCGCAGCTCGTTGGCCAGGCGCCGGTCTTCGAAAGTTTCACGGGTGAGCATCTGATCTTCTTCATCGTCGTCGGCGATGAGGATCACGATCGGCTGGCGGTCGACGTTCAAAGGGCGTCTCCTTCGCTTTCGGAACCGGTTTTGACAGGCATCGCGAAGCGAAACTTCGCGCGCGAAAGCAAGGCGTACCGGGCTCCGCGGGAGCCCGAGCCTCCGAACGCGGAATCCTTACCATACCCCCGCAGTCGAGGATAGGTCGCGCTCGAAAACGCATCGGTTCGACTCGGCATCGTCAGCACGGTTTATGGAATGCGGCGGGTCCGGCGCAAGTGCCGGCATAGCGACTGTCGCAAATCCGTGCCGTCTGCCGCACGGGCGACGGAAGAAGAAGGGAAATTCATGCTCGATGGCGTGCGGGTAGTAGAGCTCGGGGTCTGGGTGGCCGGTCCGGCGGCCGGTGGAATCCTGGCGGACTGGGGGGCGGACGTGATCAAGGTCGAGCCTCCGGCCGGAGACCCGATGCGAGGGTTCTTCCAGTCGGCCATCGGATCGGACGCCGCCCACAATCCTCCGTTTGACCTCGACAACCGCGGCAAGCGCAGCGTGGTTCTCGACCTCCAGACCGATGCGGGCAAGGCCGCCCTCGGCGCCATTCTCGAAACTGCCGACGTGTTCGTCTCGAACATGCGCCCCGGCGCGCTCGCGCGTCTCGGGCTCGATCACGAGTCGCTGCTGTCGCGCTATCCCCGCCTCGTCTACGCGAGCGTGACCGGTTACGGCCTCGAAGGCAGCGAGAAGGACCGCGCCGGCTACGACGTCGGTGCATTCTGGGCGCGCACCGGCGTGGCCGACCTGTTCCGCGTCGGCGGCGAGCCGCCGCTCGCGCTGCGCGGGGGCTTCGGCGATCACGTCACCGGCATCGCGACCGTTGCCGGAATTCTCGGTGCGCTGCTCGAGCGCGCGAAAACCGGACGCGGGCGTCTCGTCGAGACGTCACTGATGCGAACCGGGATGTACTGCATCGGCTGGGATCTCGGCATCCAGCTCGTCTACGACAAGCTGCGCGGAACGCTTCCGCGAACCGAGAGCGACAACCCGATGGTCAACTGCTACCAGGCCGGCTGCGGCGCGTGGTTCTGGTTGATCGGCCTCGAGGGCGACCGCCATTTTCCGATCCTGTGCAAGGCGATCGAGCGGCCGGAGCTGCCCTCCGACGAACGCTTCTCGTCGCCGAAGGCGCGCCGCATCAATCGCAGGGAGCTCATCCGCACGCTCGACGGCATCTTTCGCGAACGTGCGCGCGACGTCTGGGCAGACAGCTTCGATCGCGAAGGCGTCTGGTGGGTTCCGGTGCAGTCGCCGGCCGAAGCCGTCTGCGATGCGCAGGCTCTTGCCAACGGCGCGGTCTGCGACGTTGCCGGAACCGGCGCGGACGCGAACGATTTCCGTGCGATCGCTTCGCCGGTCGGTTTTCGCGACGGTGGCGAGCGATTTCCGCCGGCGCGGCTCGGACCGGTACCGCCCGTCGGCGCGCACACCGAGGAAGTCCTTCGCGAAGCGGGACTCTCGGCGGACGCGATCGCCGCGACGATGCGCGCGCGCAAATCCTGAAGCGGATCGCGACCGTTTGTCGCCGATTCCCGGCGATCGCCCGGAAGGTTTCGCCGGTACGCCGCGAATGAGTGGAACGCCGGGCATCGGGACGCTAAGCTCTGCGGTGGATGAGGTGCCGCGGTACGCGGTGCAACCGGTGGAGCGGCACGCGGTGCATGAGGTGCCGCGGTACGCGGTGGATGAGGTGGAGCGGTATGCGGTGGATGCAGCGGAGGAGGTGGAGGAGGGTGCCGAGCCGGCTCGTTTCCGTTCGCGCAGCGGCGTGCTCCGGTCCCCGGCTCGCGCTGCTTACGGCGCTTATCCCGATTCTCGTCGCCGGCTGCTCCGCCACCAAACCACCGCACCGCATCGACGATGCGTGCGCGATCTTCCGCGAGAAGAAAGACTGGTACAGCGACGCGCTCGAAGCGCGCAAGCGCTGGGGCATCTCGATCCCGATCCAGCTCGCGTTCATCCGCCAGGAGTCGTCGTTCGACGGTGATGCACGGCCGCCACGGCACATGATCCTCGGCTTCATTCCGGGTTCGCGTCCGTCGAACGCGCACGGCTACGCGCAGGCGCTCGAATCGACGTGGGACGAATACCGCAAGGCGGTCGGCGCGCGAGGTGCCGACCGCGACGAGTTCGCCGACGCCGTCGATTTCATCGGCTGGTACAACGCGCGCACGTCGAAGATGTGCGGCATCGCCAAAGACGATGCGTTCCGGCTCTACCTTGCGTACCACGAAGGACCGGTGGGATACCGGCGCGGCACGCACCGCAACAAGAAATGGCTTCTCGGCACGGCCGAACGCGTGGCGACGCGAGCAGCCCGCTACGACCTGCAGCTTTCGCGCTGCGAGCAGGAGCTGATGCCGCGGCGCCGCGGCTGGTTCTTCTGACCGGTCACGCTGCGCAATCTGTGCAAGCCGGCCACTGAGCCCGGTCGCGCGAACTTTGGTTTTTGCGCAAGCGCGCGGCAAGCCGCGTCGCGCCGGCCTCGTCAGTTGCGCAAGGTGCCGGATCGCGACAGAGATCCGGCCCGATGCCTTCCCTGGTCGAAACTGCGCTCAACTCCGTCGTCGTTTTCCTGGTCGGACTGCCCGATCCGGTCGTTACGCTGCTGGCCGGCAGGCCCGAGGTGCGCGATGGCCAGACGCTCGATCCGCAGCTTCAGCTCCTGCTGAGACTGCTGGCTGCGGCCGGGCTGCCGCGGCTCGAATCGATGGAGCCGGCCGCTGCGCGCAAGTACTTCGAAGATTCGGCGGGCACGCTGGCCGCGACCTCCGGCGAGATGGCCCGCGTGACGGATCGGAAAATTCCCACGCCGGACGGAGAGCTTCCGCTGCGCATCTACGTGCCGCGCTCGGGAAAATCGCCGCATCCGATCCTGGTCTACTATCACGGCGGCGGCTGGACGATCGGCTCGCTCGACACGCACGATGCGGTTGCGCGCGCGTTCGCCGACCAGGCCGAATGCATCGTCGTCTCGGTCGACTACCGCATGGGACCCGAGAACCGCTTTCCCGCCGCCGTCGACGACGCGCTGGCTGCGTTTGCCTGGGTCGCGGAGCACGCTGCGGAGCTCGGAGGCGATCCGGACCGTCTCGCCGTCGGCGGCGACAGTGCCGGCGGAAATCTTTCGGCAGTGGTCGCGCAGCAGACGCTCGCACGCGGCGTGCGCTGCCCGGACTTCCAGCTGCTGATCTATCCCGTCACCGATCTCGGCGAAGAAGCCGAGTCGTACGAGCTGTTCGCCGACGGCTTCTACCTGACGCGCGGCTCGATGCGATGGTTCGCAGGCCACTACGCCGGCGACGGCTCGCGCATCGACCCGCGCATGTCACCGCTTCGCGCGGAAAAGCTCCAGGGTCTCCCGTCGACGTTCCTGATGACCGCCGGTTACGATCCGCTTCGCGACGAAGGCAAGGCCTATGCGCAGAAGCTGCTCGACGCCGGCGTCGACGTCGAGTACCGCAACTACGACAGCCTGATCCACGGTTTCATCTCGATGTCCGGCGTCGTGCGCGAAGCGCGCCGCGCGTTCTCCGATGCGGTGGCCGCGCTGCGCGCCGGCCTCGGCGTCGATCGCGAAAGCTGAAAAAGGGGACAGGTACATTTAAAATTCCTCTGTCTTTTCACGCGGACCTGCGCGAGTAGCGCGGAATGCAGAACAGAAGCTGATGAACGACCTCGAAGACTTTCGCGAAGGCACGCGCCGCTGGCTCGCCGAGAACTGTCCGCGGTCCCTCGTCGGCCGCGAGACGACGCCGTTCGACGGCTGCTGGGGCGGCAGCCGCTACGACTGGGAGCCGGACGAAAAGCTCTGGCTCGAGCGCATGGCCGCGCGCGGCTGGACCGCGCCGAGATGGCCGTCCGAATTCGGCGGCGGCGATCTCGACGAAGACCGTGCGCGCATCCTGCGCGAAGAGATGGCACGCGCGGGCATTCCTCCGCCGCTCGTCGGCTTCGGGCTTACAATGATCGGACCGGCGCTGCTCGCGTTCGGAACCGACGAGCAGAAGCGCGAGCATCTTCCGGCGATCACGTCGGGACGCGTCCGCTGGTGCCAGGGTTACAGCGAGCCCGGCGCCGGCTCGGACCTTGCCGGCCTGCGCACGTCGGCGGTTCGCGACGGCGACGAGTTCATCGTCGAAGGCCAGAAGTGCTGGACGTCGCATGCCGACGAGTCGGACTGGATGTTCCTGCTCGCGCGCACCGACCCCGCCGCAAAGAAGCAATCCGGAATCACGTTCCTGCTGCTCGATCTCGCATCGCCGGGCGTCAGCATCCGCCCGACGCAGCTGATCAGCGGCAAATCACCGTTCTGCGAGACGTTCTTCGACGGGGTGCGAATCCCCGTGCGCAACGTCGTCGGCGGCATCAACAACGGATGGACGGTCGGCAAGGCCGTGCTCGAGTTCGAGCGTTCGACGCACGGAGAGGTCTTCAGCACGGCCGGCACGTCCGAGGAAAGCCCGCTGGTCGTCGCCGCACGTCGTTACATCGGAACCGAAGACGGCCGCATCCGTTCGCCCCAGGTCCGCAGCGAGATCGCGCAGAGCGAGATGGACCGGCGCTGCTTCGAGCTCACCATTCGAAGGTTGGCCGGACAGCGCGCTCCCGGAGAGAAACCGGGCGCCGAAAGCTCGCTGCTCAAGTGGTATGCGTCCGAGTTCAACATGCGGCGAAATCATCTGCTGACGTCGATCGCCGGCCCGCAGGCTCTCGGCTGGGAAGGCGAAGGCTTCGACGACGACGAGCTCGAGGCTACGCGCGACTGGCTGCGCTCGCGCGGCAACTCGATCGAAGGCGGAACCAGCGAGATCCAGCTCGGCGTCGTCGCCAAACGCATCCTCGGCCTCCCCGACTGAAAAAGGGGACAGGTACATTTAAAATACCTGTGTGTTTTCGCGGGCTGGTGCGGCCGGCGTCTCCGTGCGCAAGCGAGCCCGGCCGATCGGTCAGTTCGGCAGCGACTTGATGACCCCGAGCGCCTCGTCGATGTGTTTCGTCGCCTGCAGCTGCGAATCGAACACGTGGCGCACCGTCCCCTGCTTGTCGATCACGTACGTGACGCGCCCCGGAAGAATCCACAGCGTGGCCGGCACGCCGTACGTCTTGCGCAGCCTGTTGCCCTCGTCCGCGAGCAGCGTGAACGGCAGCCGGTGATGGGTGGCGAACGACTGGTGCTTGTCGACCGAATCGCCGCTGACGCCGATCACCTCGGCGCCGGCCTTGACGAAATCCTCGTACGAATCGCGGAAGCTGCACGCTTCCTTGGTGCAGCCCGGCGTCTCATCCTTCGGATAGAAATAGAGCACCACGGCTTTCTTCCCGCGAAAATCGGCAAGCGAGACGTCCTTGCCGTTCTGGTCGCGCAGCTTGAAGTCGGGAGCCTTGTCACCAACAGCGATGCCCATGATGTTGTCGTCCTCCGGAGCGGGTTACGCCTTCGAGGCGCTTCCCCAGTAGTTGAAAGTCAGCGGTCGCGGGCCGGGCAGATACATCGTCTCGATCTCGTCGAGATGAAGTCCGGCGTCTTCGAGCAGCTTCGGCACGTTGCGATTGATGTTGCAGCCGCCCGCGAGCTTGCCCCACAGCGGATTGAGCCGGTTCTGCCACTTGCGAACCGATGCATCGGGAGCGACGCCGTGCTCGCTGAAATACATGCTCGCCCCGGGCCGCAGCACGCGACGCATCTCGAGAAGCGCCGAATGCACGTCGGGAATCGTGCACATCGTGTACGTGATCACGATGCTGTCGACGCTGTCGTCGGGAAGCGGAATGCGTTCGCTCGAAAGCGCGAGCCAGTCGACGTCGATCCCCGCTTCGGCCGCGCGCTGGCGCGCCCACACGTTGAGCTCGGGCGACGGATCGAGCCCGAGCACCTTGTCGACCTTGCTCTTGTCGTAGAACGAAAGGTTCAGGCCCGAGCCGATGCCGACTTCGAGCACGCGCCCGTGGGCGAGCGGGACCACCTTCGCGCGCTGGCGCATGATCGGTTTGTCGCGCATCGCGAAATCCAGAAGCCGCGGCAGCACGTAGCGCGAGTACAGGCCCATCCCCGCCAGTCATGTCTGTGACCGCGGCGTCTGGCAAGGGGATGCCGTTGCCCGACGGACCGCGGCCGGTTGCGATAGGCCGCGCCCGCGGCCGGTTGCATAGGCCGCGGGCGCGGCCGATGAAGTGCCCGGCGGTGGCGGAGCAATCTGCCCGCACCCGAGGAGGGCCGTTCCATGACGATACCGAGATTCCAGGCAACGGCCGACGCCTCCGCGATCCGCGACGCCATCGCCGAATTCGGCTGCGCGATCGTCGAACGCCTCGTCTCCGAGCGCGACATGGCTGCCGCACGCGAAGAGCTTTCGCCGTGGCTCGAAGCGACCGATATCGGTCCGGATTCGTTTTCCGGATTTCATACGCGGCGCACCGGCGGCCTCATCGGGCGCTCGGCCGCGTGCCGCGATCTCGTCATGCATCCGAAGGTCACGGACGTCGTCTCGGGCGTGCTCTCGCACGCGACGAGCTGGCAGCTTCACCTGACGCAGGTCATCGCGATCGGTCCCGGCGAAGCAGGCCAGGTGATCCATCGCGACCAGTGGGGATTCGATTTCTTCCCGTTCCCGCCGGGTTTCGAAGTCCAGTGCAACACGATGTGGGCGATGAGCGATTTCACCGAGGCCAACGGCGGCACGCGCGTGATTCCCGGCAGCAACAAGTTCGAGGACCGGCTCGAGTTCACGCCCGAGCAGACCGAAGCTACCGAAATGCCGGTGGGGTCGGTGCTGTTCTACACCGGCTCGACGTATCACGGCGGCGGAGCGAATCGCTCGGATGCCGTGCGCTACGGCGTCAACATCACGTACGCGCTGAGCTGGCTGCGCCAGGAAGAGAACCAGTATCTCGCCGTGCCGCAGGACATTGCGCGCACGCTGCCGGACGAGCTGCTGCGCGTGATGGGCTACCAGCGCGGCAGTTACGCGCTCGGTTATGTCGACGATCTTCGCGATCCGCTGACGGTGCTGAAAGGCGAAGGACACGAGAGCGGGCTCGGCGATCTCGAAGCCACGATGGCGCGGCTGGAATCGCTGCGGCGCTGAGCGATGCGCCGCGCAGCCGACTGTGGCGGCTGCGCGGCGATCGTAAGCGGGCAGGCTTCTAGCGGACCTGCACGACCTGCTGGAACGTCGGACGGTTCACCCACGGCATCGGATCGACCTCGGCGAGGCCGAACGGACGGAACTCGATGTCTTCGGCCGTCGGGTCGACCGTCCAGTCGGCGGGATCCGAAGACGAGAACTGCGCCGTCAGCGCGGCGACCGCATCCTGAAGGCTCGCGACCAGCGCCGCACGGCATCCGGCCTCGGTACCGTCCGCACATTTGAGCACGCTGTACGGAGTCGTCACCGGCTCGCCGAGCGCCATCTTGAACGTCTTCTTGAGCAGGCCGTAGTAGCCCGACTGGTATGCCGAGCCGATCTCCGACGGCTTGTTGTCGAACCCCATCGGAATGTCGCCGTAGTACGGGGACAGCTGCGGGCCGAGCGTCGCGTCGATCATCGGCTCGAACCACGCATCCATGATCGCGACGGCACTGGCGTTGTCGTACTCGCCGTCGTGATTGCGGTCGCGCCGCTGCGTGCCGGCGGTGACCCAGTCGTTGAGCACGTCGAGCACGGTCTCGAGGCCCGGCTCGGTGCCGATCATGTCGAGCGCGAGCGGCAGGATCTCCTGGCCGCGAAGGTCGGTGTATCCGGCCGTGGCCATCACCTCGACCACGTCGCCGGCGTCGAGCGGTGCGCTGACGAGAGCTTCCTCGATCGCCTTGTCGAGCATTGCGACGCGATAGGTGGATGTGTAGCCGTAGTTGTTGTCGGCCGCATGCCAGTCGTGCGCCGGCTTGTTGTTCCACGACGTGGCGTAGCCCTTGGGAGGATTGAGCTCCTGCGGATGCGCTTCGGTCGGTACGAACTCGCCGGCCGCCCATTCCCACTCGCCGGTTCCCCAGCTCGGCAGGTTGTAGTCGACGCCGGCCGCGCGGATCGGGAGCAGTCCGGAGTGGTAGTAGAAGAGATCGCTCTTGTTCACGTAGAGCCAGTTGAAGCTGCCCGGCGCCTTGCTGATCGACTTGAGGAACTTGGTCGGCGACGCGGTATTCTTGTTGATCTTCTCGAACGCGAGCGCGTTCTGGCCTTCCTTGAAGAAGCTCGCGCGCTGCTGCGTGAGCGCAACCGGTGCGCCGTCGACGGTCGCACGCGCGAACACGTTGCCGTGCACGGTTCGCTGCACGACGGCGCGAACGTTGTCGGGATTGGAGTCGCAGAAGTTCGGGTCGTTCTGGCCGCCGCCGGCGCACCAGGTGTCGGTGC
>DATNBU010000023.1 GCA_035571835.1 Candidatus Limnocylindrales bacterium
GCCAGGCCTTCATCGACCGGCACATCCTTCTCGCCAACGTGACTCCCGGTGACTCGACGCTCGAGGTCAACGGTTACCCGACCGATTTCGCACCGTCCGACGGTGTGGGCGCGACCTGCGCGACGAGCGACGGTGAAGGCGTCGCGTGCGAAGACGAGGAAACCCTGCCGAGCTTCGGCAGCGACGAAGTTCCGATCGACGTGGTCGCCGGCGTCCGCAACGTGGTCGACGTCGATGTCCACTCGCTCCCCTTCCTGCTCGACCTCGATCCTGCCGACGGCGAAACCGCCGAAAGCAACCGGCCGCGCATCCGCTTCGCGGTGGTGGACGCCAACTTCGGCATCGACGAGGACATCGACGTCCACGTCGACAGCGGTGAAGTCAGCACCGATGCCGAGATCGTCAACCTCGATCCGTG
This sequence comes from Candidatus Limnocylindrales bacterium, assembly GCA_035571835.1. Lineage (NCBI taxonomy): Bacteria > Bacillati > Chloroflexota > Candidatus Limnocylindria > Candidatus Limnocylindrales > Candidatus Limnocylindrales bacterium. The sequence goes on from DATNBU010000023.1 coordinate 419, forward strand.
CGCCGACGACGACTCTGAGCTTCCGGATTGCAGCGCCGGCGGTGCACTCGACGTCTCGGGATTCCTCGTGACGGCGCGTCCTCCGGTCGTGCTGCCGGCAGGGACCGCCGATCTTACGATCCAGGCGAGCAACACCGCCGAGCCGCAGCGCTCGATGGAATCCAATACGACGTTCATCGTGCCCGGTGCGACGACGACGACCACGACCGTCTCTTCGACCACGTCGTCGACGACCATCACGTCGACGACCGAGCTAATCACGACCACGACACTCGACAACGGCGAGGAGACCTTCTGCCTGACGTTCCGTGTAACGAATACGGCCGACTACGTCGGCGTAGCCTACACGGTCTCGTACGGCGCGACGGGCGGTGAATTCGTCGGAAGCGGCGAGGACGTGGACTGCGAGCTGCTGCTCGACAGCAACCCGGAGAGCACGCTGGCGTCGTTCAACGACGACGACACCGATTCGTCCAACCTGTTCACCGCGATCATCAGCGGGGAGCCGTTCAGCGGACCGGTCGATCTCGCGCGCTGCGTGTTCCAGCAGGCTCCGCCTCTGGTGCTGTCGAACTTCACGATCCAGGTCACCGAGGCGACCGCTCCGGACCTGTCGCCGGCGAGCGCGACCGTCATCGTGGAGGAAACCCAATGTCCGCAATGATGCGAGCCGATATGGAAATGCGGACTCCGCAAGTTTCAAAGATGCCTTCGAGGATGCCGGGCCGGAGCGCGCTGGTCGTGGCTTTCGTTGCAGGCCTTGCGTTTGCCGTCTCGCTTGCCGCGCCGGCGCATGCGTCCGAGCGCGGCAAGGCCGAGCGGCTCTACACCAAAGGCCTGGCCGAGCTTCACGCCGGACGTACCGACACCGCCATTGCGCTGTTCCAGCAGGCGGTCGCCGACGATCCGAACGACATCCGTGCGCTCTACTATCGCGGCCTCGGCTACGGCCACGCCGGCCGCTATGACGAAGCGGTCGTCGATCTCCGGCGCGTGGTTGCCGCCGCCGATCCCGGAATCGAGCGCGATCATCTCGAGCTTGGCTACGCGCTCTATCGCGCCGGAAAGCTCGATGAAGCCGTGGCCGAGCTCCAGATCGCGGCGAAGAAACCCGGCAAGAGCGCGGCCGAAGCCGAGCTCGAGCTCGGAATCGTCGAGAGCCGGCGCGGCCATTACGAAGCAGCTCGCACGGCGCTTACGAGCGCCGCCACGAGGAATCCGGAGAAAGCCGTTGCGGCGCGCTACTACCAGGGCCTTGCGGCACTGCGCGCCGGCAACACCGACCAGGCGACCGAAGATTTCACATGGGTGCGCGACAACGGCGGCGATAGCGAGTTCGCGCGCCAGGCGTCCAACTTCCTGGCCAACCTGGCCGGCGGGCCGACGGGCAAGCGTTATCTGCTGCACGCGGGCCTCGCGTTCGAGTACGACAGCAACGTCGCGCTCGCGCCCGACGACAACAAGGTCGCCAAGAACGTCTACGACATCAGCGACGAGTCCGACGGCCGCGCGGTGATCACCGCCGGCGGCCGCTACGCCGTCATCTCGAGGCCGAACTTCCAGCTCGCGCTCGGGTACGACTTCCTGCAGAGCCTTCACTTCGATCTCGAGCGCTTCGACGTCCAGTCGCACAAGCTTGGCGGCGAAGGCCAGTGGGTACACGGTCCGCTGTCGATCGGGGCCGCGGCCGGCTATGAGCACGCGATGCTCGACGAGCACAACCTGCTCGACGGCGGCACGGTGCTGCCGTGGGTCCGCTACGCGGAAGGCACGTTCGGCAAGACGGAAGCGTACTACCGGATGCGTGCGCGCGACTTCAACGAGGAGCCGTACGACCCGATCCGCGATTCGATCAACCATGCGGCAGGGCTCCGTCAGTACTTCGCGCTCGGCGCCCTCGATCGCAACGTGATCGTCGGCTACCGCTTCGATACCGATGTGGCCGACAAGAACAGCGGCAAAGAGTTCAACTACGACGGCAACCAGGTCGAAGCCGGAATCGACTGGGCATTCAATAACTGGCTGGTCGCGGGCGCGCTCTACGCGTACAAGTTCGAGAACTACACGGCGTCGGCGGCCGACGGTCGCGAAGACAACGAGCACACGGTCGTCACGCGCGTCGAGGCGAGGGTCTTCCCGCGCACGTATCTGATCGGGTCGTACGTATTCCGCCGCAACGACTCGAACCAGACGTCCTTCGATTACACCCGTCACATCACGTCACTCGGAGTCGAGGTGAGGTACTGAGATGCTGAGAGCGATGCTGACAACCGTTACGGCCTTTCTTTTCCTTCTTGCGGCAACCGCGGCCGACGCCGAGACCGGCGATGCCGGCAGCGTGGTGAGCCTCGAAGGCACCGTCGACATCGGACGCGCCGGCACGTTCTCGCCCGCCGAAGTGGGCAGCGCGATTCGCCAGGGCGACACGATCCGCACCGGCACGCCGGGGCGCGCACGGCTGCTGTTCGTCGACGATTCGGTCATCAACATCGGCGACGGCTCGACGCTCGTCATCGACGAGACCGTCTTCAACGCAGGCACCGGCGCCGCGAGCACGCTGATGCATCTTCTCGGCGGCAAGGTGCGTGCGCTCGTCAGCGACTACTACTCGGGCGGCCAGGGCAGCTACCAGATCGAAACCAAGACCGCCGTCTCCGGCGTTCGCGGCACCGAGTTCATCATGGCGTACGACTCGCGCACGCAGCTGAGCGAAGTGCTCGGCCTCGGCGGAACCGTCGCGGTCAACAGCACGCTCGACCGCAAGGGCCACGGCGTGCTCATCCACAGCATGGAGATCACCGAGGTCGCGAAGGGACGATTCCCGACGCCGCCGCGACGCATCAACGAAGACGACGAACGCTACCGGCAGCTCTCCGCGGGGCTCGACATGCCGGGCAGCGGCGTGCCGGAGACCCTCCTGCTCGGCGAGCCCGCGCTCGGCAACCAGGAGCTTCCGCCGCCCGATACCAGCGAAGGCCAGGGTGCGATTGCCCAGACCGGCGGAACGACCGGGCTCGAGCCGATTGCCGACCTTCCGCCGGAAGAGCCGGCAAAGACCGGCGGAGACCTTCTCAATCAGCCGCAGCCGGTGCTCGACGCGGCAACCGAGATCGACGTCCACTTCTGACGCCTGAAAATCGGGGACAGACACCGATTTTCGAAAATCGGTGTCTGTCCCCGATTCTCCTATTTCGTTTCCATGACGGTCACGCCGCCCCAGTTCTCGGGCGGCGGCGACGCGGCGAAGATCCGGCACCTCGAAATATAGAGACGGCTCGGGCCGTCTTCGGGATACTTTTCAAGAACGGTCGCGAACGCGCTCTCGGCCTCCGGGAACCGGCGTGCGCGAAACAGGGCGAGCGCCGCGTCGAAGCGCGCAATCAGGTCGTTCCAGCGTGAAGCGTCGGCCGCGCGGCCGAGCAGCTCGTAAATCCGCACCGGCAGCGCCTTGCCCTTGACCGCGACCACGTCGAGCTCGCGTGCAACGAACGCGTCGCCTGCTGCGGCGCGCGTGGCTTCGCTTACGAGAAGGCTCACGCCGTAGGTTTTGGTCAGGCCTTCGAGGCGCGAGCCGAGGTTCACGTTGTCGCCGATGACCGTGTAGCTCAGGTGCGCAGACGAGCCCATGTTGCCCGAAACCATGTCGCCGGTGTGCAGCCCGATGCCGGCATCGATGCGCGGCCATCCCTGCGCCTGCCACTCGCCGCATCGTTCGAGAAGCCGTTCGCGCATCCGCAGCGCCGCATCGCACGCACGCGCCGCATGGTCGGCGCACGCAACCGGCGCACCCCACACCGCCATGATCGCGTCGCCGATGTACTTGTCGAGCGTGCCGTCGTGCTCGAAGACGATGCCGGTCATCTCTCCAAGATAGACGTTCAGGATCTCGACCAGCGTCTCGGGCTCGAGCCCTTCGGAAATCGACGTGAAGCCCCGGATGTCGGAGAACAGCACGGTCAGGCACTGGCGCGTGCCGCCGAGCTTCAGCATGTCCGGATTCTCGCTGACGATGTTCGCGAGGTGGGGGCTGAGATACCGGCTGAACGCCTCGCGCGTGCGCCGCTTCTCGAGATCGACCGTCACGAAGTGGTGCACGCCGATGGTCACATAGACGAGCGCGATCGCCAGCAGCGGATAGAGGAGCCCGAGCGGAATGCCGGTTGCGAGGAACAGCCACTGGCTGAGCCCGAGATAGGCAAGGACGAGCGCCGCGGCCACGAGCGCCGCCGCCACGCCGCGTGCCCGGCGCAGCGTGGCCCCGAGAACGACAGCACTGATCAGAATGGCCGTGACCTCGCCGAGCAGCAGCATCCACCACGGTTGCTCGAGGAAATCGCGGCGGAGGATGTTGTCGATCGCGCTCGCGTGAATTTCAACTCCCGGATAGCTCGGATCGAACGCGGTCGCACGAACGTCGGCCACCGCCGTCGCCGTCACGCCGACGAGCACGATCTTGCCGCGCAGCGCGTCGGGGTTTACGCGACCGGCAAGAAGATCGGACGCGACGATGTGCACGAACGTCTTCTGCGGACCGCGATAGTTCACGAGCAGCTGACCATCCTCGCGAACGGGGATGGCCTCGCTGCCGAACCTCAGCTCCACGACGTCGCGATCTGCGATCTTGAGGAGTAGCGTACGATCGGGATACGCCACCGACAGCGTCGCGAGTGACAGCGGTACGGCCAGGCGGTTGCCGTAACGAAGCACCATCGGAACGCGCCGCCAATAGCCGTCGTTCGGATCCGGGATCATGTTGAAGTAGCCGGTTTTCTTCGCTCCCGCGGCGACGGGCGGAATGTTGGTCGTCACGGCGCTGGCCGGAGGCACGTGCCGGGCCCCTTCGTGATCCTTCTGCTGGACGATGGTGTATTCGGTGAACGGGGCATCCGGCTCCTCGGGCGGCTCCTGCGGCTCGACCCCGGGAATCTCGAAGAAATAGCCGAGCACGACGCGCCCCGATTTCGCCACCGACTCGGCGAGTCGCCGGTCTTCCGGATTGCCCTCGCTAAGTGCATTTGTGACTTTCGCGAGTGCATCGGCATCGACGCGATTCTTGAGCGAGCTGAGGTCGGGCGGCGTCGTAGCCTCGGATTGCACGATGTCGAACCCGATGGCGAGAGGCCCGGCCGCATCGATGCGGTCGAGTAATTCGGCGAGCGTGCCGCGCGACCATGGCCACCGGCCCACCTGGGCGATGCTCTGGTCGTCCACGGCGACGATGACGACGTCGGGCGATGCCGGCTCCGGCCCGCGCGCGAGCAGTCGAAGGTCGACGGACCGCGCGTCGAGGATCCTCAGCGGCTTGAAGTCGACGCAGCGCGCAATCGCGAGCAGCGCGCCGACGATCAGCGCGATCCGCATCGGCGTCAGTCGCGACGCGCGGTGCGAGGCGGTGTCGCCCCGCAGCAGGCGAATGCGAATGCGCGTGAACCGGAATCGCTGCCGTCGTGCCATATCGCGACAGTGTACCGGAGCCGGTACGCTTCCCCCACTCGACTTCCGGGTCGTCGGCGAGTCCCGGCGAGGTCCCGCTCGCGATCCTGCTCCAGTTCCTGTTCGCGCTCGCGCTCGGGTTCGAGTTCGTCTTCGAGCTGTGGGCGCGTTCCCGGGCTGGTTCCTGCGTCGCCCGGGCGTTTGACGGGCGTCGTCGGTACGGGGCATCTTGCGCCCGATTGCAGCACGGCGGCGCCGTTCCCATGGCGCCCGGGAGCCGCAGTCAACGGGGGATACGGACGAGATGCGGAAAAGCCCGGCCTGGACAGCCGTACTGGCGTTCGCGTGCGTGGTGGTGGCGAGCGAGCGTGCGTCGGCGCAGACGATCGTTGCTCCGTTCGACGACGATTATACGGCCGTCCCGCTCGGTTCGGTTCCCGGCGTACCCACCAACTATGGCGGTCTTACCTTTCTCCCCGACGATCCGGACACATTGCTGATCGGCGGCAGCGCCAACACCGCCGCCGGCAATCTCTATTCGATCTCGGTGGTGCGCGATGCCGACCATCACGTCACCGGATTCAGCGGTACGGCGACCGTCTACGCCGCTGCTGCGTACAACGACGGCGGCGTCACGTTCGGCCCGTCGAGCGTGCTCTTTACCGCGAGATGGCCCGTCAATGAGCTCGGTGAGCTCAAGCCCGGAAGCGACGTCACCGACAAGGTCATTCCGCTTACGCCGCTTGGCGTCGCATCGTCGCTGTCGGCTCTGCAGTTCGTGCCTGCGGGGTTTCCGGGTGCCGGCCACCTGAAGCTCGTCACCTACAGCTCCGGAGACTGGTACGACACCAAGGCCGTGGCAGACGGCAACGGAACATACGACCTCGACGTCCCTGTCTCGCATCGCCTGCAGATACCGGGAGGTCCCGAGGGGTTCGTCTATGTGCCGCCCGCATCTCCGCAGTTCGTCGACTTCACCAGCATCCTCGTCGCCGAATACGGAGCGGGAAAGATCGCGACGTACAAGATCGACAGGGACGGCGATCCGATCCTTGCGACACGCACCGAATTCCTTACCGGGCTGAGTGGCGCCGAGGGAGCCGTCGTCGATCCGCTGACCGGCGATTTCCTGTTCTCGACGTTCGGCGGCTTCAACCAGGTGGTTGCGGTGCGCGGCTTCGGCACACCCGGCACGTGCAACGGTTCGGATGCGAACTGCGCCGCGTTCGCCGACGCATGTCACGATTCGGTCTGTGACACCGAGACCGATACCTGCCGCACGACGACGCGCGATGACGGCAGCGCGTGCCATGACGCGTCAGCATGCTCGACCGGCGGGCACTGCCAGGACGGCCAGTGCATCGACGAAGCGCTGTGCGCGACGAGTCCCGGCTGCCAGGACACGTGCGACGAAGTGTCGGGCCAGTGCCGCACGTGCGGCCACCCGTACCGGAACGATCTGTGCGTCTCGAACGCCGTCTTCGTGCTGCAGGGCGCGCTCGAGTTGCGCGCCTGCGAGCTGTGCACGTGCGACGTCGACATCAGCGGCGCGGTCGCAGCCACCGACGCACTTCTGATTCTTCGCCGCTGTGCCGGCCTTGCGGTCGATCTCGAATGCAACCAGCCGTGATCGCCGGCTCTGTCCAGCCGATGCTTTTTCGCGCAACCGCCATAGTCCCGCGTTCATTCGCGAACGCACCCACGACGCCGGGGGAAATCGTTTCTCCGCGTCGTGCCGTTGTGATCGACGACCAAAAAGATGATTTGACGCCGGGCCGCTTCCGCAGGCATCGTTCCCCGAACAACCCCGCTCTCCACCAAAAAACACACAGGACTGGATGCGAATGAGATTTACTGCCCGTTTCGCCACCGTTGCGTGGGCGATTTTCGTTTTCACGAGCGGCGCGATCGCCAAGCCGGTCACTCTGGGCCGAACGGAAACTTCGACCGATTATGTCTCCTCAGGGGTCGGCGGGCTCGGAAGCGGTCCGGGGACGATCACGATCACCGGAGTCGAAGGCCCGGTTCGAAAAGCGTTCCTCTACTGGCAGGGAATCGACAACGGCGGCACGGGCGCCGTCTACGACAACCCGACCATCGATTTCAACGGGACGTCGATCACCGGGGTCAGCCTCGGCGATGCCGAAACCAACTGCTGGGGCCCGGGCAGCAGCCGCGCATTCTTTGCGGACGTGACCAACCTCGTCGCGGGCAACGGCGATTACACGATCTCGGGACTGAACGGCGGGACCAATCACTTCGGCAACGGCGCATCGCTGATCGTCCTCTTCAACGACAACATCGACGCGAACGACCGCGACCTGGTGTTTTTCGAGGGCAATGATTCGGACTTCATCCAGTTCGCATTCCCCGGCGAAACCGCCGGCTGGCATGCCACACTGCCCGGTATCGACTACACGGGCGGCAGCGTTTTCGCGCAGATCCATGCAAGCGACGGACAGTCGTTCGGCGACGGGCCGATCACGTTCACCGGCGCGTCAGCCGTCACGTTCCAGGACACGGCGACGCTCTGGGACGGGCATTCGCTTCCGAACGCCGGCTCCGGCCGCGCGGGCGCCGACGGACTGTGGGACATTCACACGTTCGACATCACGGCGGCGTTCGGAGCGCCCGGGATCCAGACGATCAACTTCGACGGAATGGAGCCGACCGCCGACTGCCACAGCCTGGTCGTCATGATGCTCGATCTCGGAGCCGGCTCGGCGCCGTGCGGCAACGGCATTCTCGACAGCGGCGAGGAATGCGACCCAGCCGGCGGCGCCTCGACCGATTGCGAAGGAGCCACGACGTGCCTGAACGACTGCACCTGCGGCTGCACCAATGACTTCCAGTGCAACGACGGAGCCACTTGCACCAACGATTCGTGCAACGTCGAGACCGGCGAATGCGTGCACGAGTCGACCTGTCCGACCGGTCCGGGATGTGCGGACACCTGTGACGACCGGTCGGGTGAGTGCCGACTTTGCGGGCATCCGTTTCGAAACGACCGCTGCGTTGTCAATGCCGTGGTCGTCCTGCAAGGTGCCCTCGGGCTGCGGCCGTGCGAGCTGTGCCTTTGTGACGTGAACGGCAGTCAGACGGTCACCGCGAGCGACGCCCTCAGGATCCTTCGAAGCTGCGCGGGCCTGTCGGTCAATTTCCGGTGTACCGGGCCCGGAGATTAGGCATACTCGCAGGACTGCCGGGGCGGGGGGACGCTGCCACGGTGCGATCGAACGCTGCAGCGGGGGACCCGACGCAGCAGCGTGACGATCGAAGGCTGCCGCGAGGGGCGGTCGAATGACTACGACGGGCGGTCGACCGACAGCCCGGCGGACGGTCAAAACGACAGCCTGGGGCGGCCCAAAAAGGAGAGCCGGTGAAAACTGCGTCAGTCTCGCGCTTCATTGCAATCCCGCTTTCGATCTTCCTGATCACATCCCTGCCGCCCGTCGTCGCCGCCCAGTTTTCGTCGACTTCGACGACAGTCGCCGTCTGCGGCGACGGCTTTACCAACGGCTCCGAGCAGTGCGATGACGGCAACCTGGAGGACGGCGACTGCTGCAGCTCCACCTGCCAGATCGACCCCATCGACACGCCGTGCACGGACGACGGCAACGAGTGCACGACAGACGCCTGCATATGCCCGGGCGTCGAGTGCTTCACCGTATTTTGTGGCCACACTCCTCGGCCGGGAAATCCCCCCTGCGACGACGGCAACGGCTGCACGCTGAACGAAACCTGCAATTCGGACGGCAACTGCTCATCCAACAACGTGATCCCGGACGGCAATACCTGTCAGCAGGATGATCTCTGCGGCGGAACGGGCATCTGCGGCAACGGGTTCTGCCAGGGCGATCCAGCGGACTGCAGCAATTTCTTCGAAGGCGAAGGCCCGTGTGAAGAAGGGGTCTGCAATCCTCAGACACAGCAGTGCGAGCTCGTTCCGGACGCAGACGGAACGCAGTGCAGCGTAGGGGAGGGCTTCTGCTCCGGCTATGGAGAGTGCGACACGGGCGAATGTCTCCCGGCGACCAGGGACTGCTCGGCGTTCGACGCTCCGTGCTTCGTCGGCATGTGCAGCGACCAGATCGGCTGCTTCGGGGACCAGCAGCCGCAAGGCACACCTTGCACCGCCGACGCGTGCACGACGCCGGGAAACTGCTCGGACTGTGCTGACTGCGTGGGCGGCCAGCCCCAGAACTGCTCGAGCTTCGCCGATCAGTGCAACGACGCCGCCTGCGATGTGGAGACCGGATGCTTTGCTCACCCGAAGAGCAATGGAACAACGTGCAACGACGGCAATATCTGCACGCTGTCCGACCAGTGCATCGACGGCGTCTGCAGCGGCACGCCGAAGGATTGCTCGAGTCTGACCGATGCGTGCCACACCGGCACATGCGACGCCGAGACCGGCGAGTGCGTTGCCATCACCCACGCCGACGGCAGCCGATGCAACGATCACGACAAATGTACGGTCGATGACTCGTGCCAGGCCGGCGTCTGCAGCGGCAGTGCGAAAGACTGCTCCGAGCTGAACGACGCGTGCAATACCGGCACATGCAATCCCCAGAACGGCCAGTGCGACGCCGTGAGCAACACCGGCCCGTGCAACGACGGGCTGTTCTGCAACGGCGCCGACACGTGCGCCGGCGGCAGCTGCAGCGTGCACGCGGGCGATCCCTGCACCGGCGGCGGAATCTGCGGAAGCACGTGCAACGAATCGGCCGACAACTGCTTCGCGAGCGCGAACACCGTCTGCCGCGCATCGGCCGGTATCTGTGACATGGCCGAAAACTGCACCGGCAGCTCCGCGACGTGTCCTTCCAACACGTTTGCCTCGGGAAACACCTGCCGCTCGGCATCGGGAATCTGCGATGTGGCCGAGACCTGCAACGGCCTGTCCGCGTCGTGCCCTGCCGACGGATTCGCCTCGACGTCGGTCCGGTGCCGCGCCTCCAGCGGCGAATGCGACGTCGCCGAATTCTGCAGCGGCGCAGCCACGTGTCCGGCCGACTCGTTCGCAAGCGGATCGACGCCATGTACGAGCGACGGCAATGCGTGCACCAACGACCTCTGCAACGGCAGCGGAACCTGCGCACACCCGAACAACACCGCTCCCTGCAACGATGGAACGTTCTGCAACGGTGCCGACACGTGTTCCGGCGGCACCTGCAGCGTGCACGCGGGCAACCCGTGCACCGGCGGCGGAATCTGCGGAAGCTCCTGCAACGAAACCGCCGACAACTGCTTCGCGAGCGCGAACACCGTCTGCCGCGCATCGGCCGGTATCTGTGACATGGCCGAAAACTGCACCGGCAGCTCCGCGACCTGTCCTTCC